>JAITUD010000385.1 GCA_031286555.1 Microbacterium sp.
CCCCCTACTTCGGTACCCGTCTACTCTGCGTCGTGAACGACCAGCGCGAGCTGCACGCGGTTGTCGATCTGCAGCTTGCCCATGATCCGCCCCACATGCGCCTTCACGGTCGGGATCGACATGAACAGCTCGGCCGCGATCTCGGCGTTCGACAGGCCGCGGCCCACGCCGCCGGCCACCTCGCGCTCGCGTTCGGTGAGCGCTTCCAGCCGCGTGCGCGCGGCGGCTCTGGCGTCTTCATCCCGCGTGCGCTCCGGTGCGGTCGCCGTCGCGATCAGGCTCTCTGCAACCCGAGGCGACAGCGCCGGCGCACCGGATGCCGCGGAGCGCACGGCGTCGATCAGCTGCTGCGGCGGGGTGTCCTTGAGCAGAAAGCCGGATGCTCCGGTGCGGAGCCCCCGGACGACCATGTCGTCGGTGTCGAAAGTCGTCAGCAGCACGACGCGCGGCGGGTCCGGCATTCGCAGGATCAGCTCGGTCGCCGCGAGGCCGTCCATCACCGGCATTCGGATGTCCATCAGAACCACATCGGGACGCTCGCGCTCGGCGACTGCGGCTCCCTCGGCGCCGTCCGCGGCCTGCGCGACGATGCGGATTCCCGGATCGGCGCCGAGGATCATCGCGAGGCCGGCGCGCACCAGCGGATCGTCGTCGACGAGTACGAGGCGCAGCGGTTCGGTCACGTCGCCCATGGTAGCCAGGCGGTCAGCTCGTAGCCGCCGTCGGAAGTCGTGCCGTGGCCCATCCGCCCCCCGGTGCGCTCGATGCGCTCGCGCATGGCGATGAGACCGAGACCTGCGCCGGGCAGATCAGATGGATGCTCGGATGCCGCGTTCCGCACGCGGATCGCAATGCCCTCGCCGTCCTCGCCCGCGATCGACACCGTCACCGGTGCGTCCCGGGCGTGCTTGCGGGCGTTGGTGAGCGCCTCGCGCACGACCCGGTACGCGGCCTGGCTGACGGCCGAGGGCGGCGTGCCGTCGACGGCCTCGATGAGGTCGACGGCCATGCCCGCGGCGCGTGCCTCGTCGACGAGCGCCGGGACGTCCGCGAGCGTCTGCTGCGGGGGAGCAGGGGCGGATCCTGCAGCATCCGGCGGTTCGCGCAAGACGCCGAGGACGTCGCGCAGCTCGCCCAGGGCGAGCCGCGCGTTCTCGGCGATCGTCTGCAGCGCCGCATGCTGCTCGGCGCGGGGTATGTCCTCACGGAAGGTGAGGGCCGATGCGTGCATGGCGACGAGGGAGATGCGGTGCGCGAGGACGTCGTGCATGTCGTGCGCGATGCGATTGCGCTCCTCCGACTTGACCGCCTCCTCGCGGATGGCCTGCTCGCGCTCCGCCTGCTCGGCGCGTTCGCGCAACCCGTCGAGCAGCGCCCGGCGCTGGCCCATGCCGATGGCGGTGGCGATCACCACGCCGACGCCGAGGGCCATCACGATCGCCCGGCCCCACCAGGGCAGCATCTCGTCGCCGGACTGGTAGGGCAAGCCGATGAACAGGAGGGCTGCGACGTCTGCGATGCCGATGAACACGATCTCGCGCCAGCGTCGTCGGGTCGCGAGGGATCCGAGTGCCCACAGTGCGGGGCCGACGGCGACCGCGGAGAGCAGCACGGCGACGGCAGTGGCCAGGCCTGTGACGACCGGCGCGCGTCGTGCGGACACCAGCACGGCGATGAGGGTCGCGATGCCCAGCAGGGGGTCGACGACCCAGAACCAGAACCGGGGGAACGACGCGAGGTCCGCAGGGATCGTCGTGGCGAGTGACCCCCAGACGATCGCGCTGAGCGCGAGCGCCAGCCCGGCGCGCCAGACCACACCCCAGGCGGTTCGGGGCGGCGCGGCGGCAGCGAGCGTGGACATGCGCCGCTAGTCTATGGCGCGAGCTCAGATCCATACCGAAGTAGGGGATCGGCATAGCCGCAGGGCGCTCCCGCGGGCAGCGGCGGCGAAGGAGCATGGATATATCAACAGCAGCAACCGTCCCGAGGAGGACCAGCTCATGACCATCGACAAGAGCCAGGGCATCACGCGCATCGCACCACGGCCATGGCTCGGCGTCCTCGTCTTCATCGCGTACCTGGCCGTGTTCTGCACGATCTGGGCGATCAACGGCGTCGACTATGCGCACCTGAGTGACAACGCCGACACGGTCGCACGGTGGATCGTCGCCCCGCTCGTCGGCGGTGCGATCGTGCTCATCGTGGCCATGTCGGTCCTCGGCTGGTGGAGGCCTGCGCTCGTCGAGACGAAGAAGCGCTACCCGGCCTGGATGTGGATCTTCCCGGGCGCGATGGTCGTACTCGCGGTCGTGGGAATCGTCCTCGGCGACCACACCCACGTCACGCCGGCCATGTGGCTGCTGCTCGTCGTCGCCGGCATCCTCGTGGGCTTCAACGAGGAGCTGCTGACCCGCGGTCAGGCGATCGTCGCCCTGCGCGCCCGGTTCGGCGAGGTGGGAGTCTGGGCCTTCAGCACTCTGCTCTTCTCGCTGTTGCACGTGCCGAACATGTTCTTCGGCACCGGCCCTGCCGGCATCCTTCAGGTCGGCGTCACCTTCCTGATGGGCAGCATGCTCTACCTGACCCGCCGGGTTGCAGGCTCTCTGTTCATCGCGATGTTCGTGCACGGGCTCTGGGACTTCTCCTCCTTCGCCGGCAACGGCGAGTTCGGCGGACTGATCGCGATCAGCGGCTGGATCCTCGGAGTCGTGGCCGTGATCGTCGCTGCCATCCACACGAAGCGCGAGACCCGCGAGGCCCGCGCAGCAGTCTCCGCCTGACGAATCTCCTCCGCCCGTCGCCCGGCATCTGCCGGCCGGCGGGCGGAACCGTGTCCGAACGACTTCGTCATCTCTCTTGACGCGGCGAACGCAACAGTCCCTAATTGACCTGGGGGACCGACGACTGGGGGCCATGATGGGCGTCACAGACGAGAACATCGCGCTCGCGCGCGCGGCCGCGTTCCTTGAACTGCATCACGGTGCGGGCTTCGTGCTGCCGAACGCGTGGGATGCCGGGTCAGCACGCATCCTGGAGCAGGTGGGCTTCGCCGCCATCGCCACGACCAGCGCGGGCATCGCCTGGTCGCGCGGCGTGCCCGACGGCGGGCCGATCGGACCGGACACGATGTTCGAGCACCTGGCGAGCATCGTCACCTCAGTGCAGGTGCCGGTGACCGCTGATCTCGAGGCGGGCTATGGTGTGACTCCGGCGGATGTCGGCTTCACCGTCGCCCGCGCGGCGGAGATGGGACTCGCCGGCGGCAATCTCGAGGATGCGGTGGGCGGGGACCTGCTGGACGCCGGTGCGGCGGCCGAGCGGATCGCCGCTGCGCGCGCCGCAGCGCCGAAGGGCACGTTCGTGATCAACGCACGCACCGACGCGTACTTCTCGTCCTTCGACGGTGACCCGTTCGCGGAGGCCGTGTCCCGGGCATCCCGATATCTCGAAGCCGGCGCCGACTGCATCTTCGTGCCGGGTGTGCGCGATCCTGAGACCATCAGCCGCCTGGCATCCGAGATCCCCGCGCCGCTGAACATGGTCGCCGGGCTCACCACGCCGGTGATCGACGCGCCGACGCTGCACGGGCTGGGCGTCGTGCGCGTGAGTGTCGGCGGCAGCATCGCCCGCGCCGCGCTCAGCGCGGTCGAAGCCGCCGGGCGCGAGCTGTTCGAGACCGGCACTCTCGGGTTCCTCGACGGTGCCGCGACCTACGACGACCTGCAGCGGCGTTTCGGGGGCTGACCGGGGAACCTCCGACGCCCTATGCTCTCCCTATGAACTTCATCTCTGACATGGAGCCGATCAACACCGGCGTCGGTGCCGGCGTCGGTGTCGTCTTCGGCATCATCGCGCTGATCTACTGGGTCGCGTCGATCGCGGCCTACTGGAAGACCTTCACCAAGGCCGGTTACCCGGGCTGGCTCGCGATCATCCCGATCGTGAACCTGTTCGTGCTGGTCAAGGTCGCTGGGCTCTCCGCCTGGTTCGGTCTGCTCTTCTTCGTCCCCATCGCGAACATCGTGATGGCCATCATCGTCGCCCTCCGCAACGGACGCGCGTTCGGCCACGGCGGCGCGTTCTCGTTCTTCCTGCTCTTCCTGCTCAGCCCGATCGGCTACTTCGTCACCGGCTTCAGCAGCGACACCTACCCGAAGCCGGTCTGAGTCATCGGTCTCTGCAGGCCGGGGCGTCCGCGGATGCCCCGGCCTTTTTGTGCGCCGAGGGGGAGACTTGTACGCATGGTCTCCGTCTCCGCCGTCCTCGGCGACATCACCACTGAACGCGTCGACGCGATCGTGAACGCCGCGAACAATGCCATGCGCGGTGGGGGAGGCGTCGACGGTGCGATCCACCGAGCCGGAGGGCCGGCGATCCTGCAGGACTGCATCGCCCGGTTCCCGCACGGGCTCGCGACCGGCGACGCCGGCTGGACCACGGCCGGGAACCTGCCCGCGCAGTGGGTCGTGCACACCGTCGGACCGAACTGGAACGCCGGGCAGCGCGACCGATCGCTGCTGGAGTCCTGCTACCGGCGCGCGCTCGAGGTTGCCGATGAGCTCGGCGCCCGCAGCATCGCCTTCCCGCTGATCAGCGCCGGCGTGTACGGCTGGCCGCGCGAGGATGCGATCGCCGCGGCGATCGACACGATCCTCGCCACCCCGACGCAGGTCGAGGACGTCCGGATCGTCGCCTTCGACGAGACCGCGCACCGGCAGGTGCAGGACGCGCTCGCCGCGCGGTCCTGATCAGGCCTCGGCCTGCGCAGCATCCGCCTCGACGGGGTTCCGCCGGATGCCGATCCACGAGACGAGCCCTCCGGCGATCATCAGTCCGGCGGTCACGAGTGCTGCGCTGTGGAAGCCGGCGAGATCGAGCATGCCGCCGACGATCGTGGAGATCATCGCGACGACCAGCAGGCCGGCCACGCGCGAGACGGCGTTGTTGAC
>JAITUD010000406.1 GCA_031286555.1 Microbacterium sp.
GAGATCGTCGACCTCGACGTGCGTCTGGAGTCCGTGCACGAGGGCATTCTGGTGTCCGGAACAGCGGATGCCGAGTACGTCGGCGTGTGCGGACGATGCCTGAAGGACATCTCTGCGCCTGTCGAAGTCGAGTTCCAGGAGCTTTTCGCGTATCCTGGAGAGGAAGAAACTGACTTCGAGGTTCAAGACGACCACGTGGATCTTGAAACTCTGGTCAGGGATGCGGTCGTATTGTCGCTTCCCTTCCAGCCGGTGTGTCAGCCGGACTGCCCGGGTCTCGACCCGAACACGGGCGAGAGACTGACCACGAGCACCGGCGCAGAGAGCACCGCTCCCATCGATCCTCGGTGGAGCGCGCTCCAGCAGATCACAGACCAGGACGGTGCGGCAGAGAGCCGCGCCGCCGAGAAAGAAGAGAGCTAGTCATGGCCGGTAACCCCCCGAAGCGCAAGGTCTCCCGTTCGAACACCCGCTCGCGCCGTGCGCAGTGGAAGGCGACGCCCACCGCTCTGGTGAAGACCGTCGAGAACGGCAAGACCGTCTACAGCCGCCCGCACCAGGCGAAGGTCGTCACCGACTCGCAGGGCACCGAGCTGTTCCTGGAGTACAAGGGCCGCAAGGTCGCTGACATCTGATCGCGATCGGCAGATCGTGACCGGGGTGGTGCGGGGGGCGGCGCCTCTGAGTGAGACGCTGGGGGTCGACATCGACCCCCAGCTCCTCACGCGTGCCCTGACACATCGCTCCTATGCGTATGAGCACGGCGGTTCCCCGCACAACGAGCGTCTCGAGTTCCTCGGCGACTCGGTGCTGGGTCTCGCCGTCACGGTGATGCTCTTCACCACGCATCCCGATCTCGACGAGGGAGAGCTGGCGAAGCGGCGCGCGAGCGTCGTTTCGACCGTCGCCCTCGCAGAGGTCGCCCGTGGCATCGGCCTGGGCGAGCACCTGCTGCTCGGCCGGGGCGAGGAGCAGACCGGTGGCCGTGACAAGGACTCCATCCTGGCCGACACGATGGAGGCCGTGATCGGGGCCACGTACATCTCTGCCGGCCCCGATGAGGCGACAGCTCTCGTGCTGCGCCTCACCGAGCCCCTCCTCGCCGACCCCGAGCGGTACGGTGCGGCGATGGATCCGAAGACGAGCCTTCAGGAGCTCGCTGCACGGCTCGGCGCCACGCCGCCGAGCTACTCGGTGCAGGCGACCGGTCCGGACCACGACCGTCGCTTCACCGCGACAGTGCTGGTCGGCGAACTCGCGCAGACCGGCGAGGGCACCAGCAAGAAGACGGCCGAGATGGCCGCCGCGCTCAGCGCCTGGCGGCTGCTCAGCGACCGCGCCTGAGCACGTCGATGCCTGAACTGCCCGAAGTCGAGGTCGTCCGAGCCGGCCTCGCGCCGGCCGTGGTCGGCGCGACGATGACCTCCGTCGCTGTGCTCGACGAGCGTGCCCTGACCCGGCATGCATCGGATGCCGCCGACTTCGTCGCGCAGCTCGAGGGTGCGGACGTCGTCGCCGCCGTGCGCCGCGGCAAGTTCCTCTGGCTGCCGCTGGCCGACCGCCGCCAGGCGCTGGTCGCGCATCTCGGGATGAGCGGGCAGATGCTGCTGCGCACGCCGGATGCCCCGCCCGAGCGGCATGAGCGCGTGCGGCTGCACGTCGAGCATCCGGCTCATGGTCGACTCGCCGTGGTGTTCTCCGACCAGCGCACCTTCGGGTCGCTGGCGGTCGACGAGCTGCTGGACACGCCGGACGGGCGCGCGGCAGGGCTGGGAAGCGACCTGCCGATGGTGCCGTCCCAGGTGGCCCATATCGCCAGGGATGTCCTAGACCCGGCCTTCGACGATGCCGCGTTCATCGCCGTCGTCCGTCGTCGGTCGAGCGCGATCAAGCGCATCCTGCTCGACCAGAACCTGATCAGCGGCATCGGGAACATCTACGCCGACGAGTCGCTGTGGGCGGCCCGCATCCACCCCGAGACCGAGGGGCGCGCCCTGTCCGCACAGGCGCTGCGCCGGCTGCTCGGCGAGGTGCGGCTCGTGCTGGAGAAGGCCCTCGCGGAGGGCGGGACCAGTTTCGACGCACAGTACGTGAACGTGAACGGACAGGCCGGCTACTTCGCGCACTCGCTGAACGCGTACGGACGCACGGGGGAGGCGTGCCCGCGCTGCGGCGGCCGGATCCGCCGCGAGGCGTTCATGAACCGATCGAGTCACTACTGCGCGAGGTGCCAGCGGCGTCGCTGAACCCGCGCTTGACCCTGACGCAGGGTCAAGCCCGCAGGATCGGCAGCATGACACAGGTCGAACGGTTCACCATCCGCAACGGCGACGTCGAGATCGCCCTCACCCGGGGCGGCCGCGGCCGCCCGCTCGTCCTGAGTCCGGGACTCCTCACCACGCAGGACGACCTGCACGATCTCGTCGGGCTCCTCCGAAGGCGTCATCACGTCGTCACCTACGACCTTCGCGGTCATGGGGCGTCCTCGGCTGCTGACGACTACTCGTTCTCCGCCTTCCTCAGCGACTTCCGGGCCGTGATGGCGACGGTGGAGCGGCTCAGCCTGGACTCGCCCGTGCTCGTCGGGCACTCGCTGGGCGCCGATCTGATCGTGCGGCATGAGAGCCGAAGCGCGGTGGCGGAGCGCCTGATCCTGATCGATGGCGCGAATCCTGTGCCTGAGCCGTTCATCACCCCGGACGAGCTGGACGAGTTCCGTGCGATGTTCCATGCCGCCGCGCAGGCGGAGCCGGAGAGTGATGCCCCGGGACATCCTGTGCTGACCGCTGAGCACGTTCTCGATCTCAACGTCGAGATCGACTCGGTGCGCGCGGGCATGCTGGACGAGTACCGTGCGATCGACGTCCCGATCCGCATGATCATGTCGACCCATATGGCCGGCCCAGGAGATGATCAGCAGACGCTCTGGCGGAACCGGAACTGGCGAGCGGGTATCGAGCGGCTGACGACGGCCGACCCGCGGATCGAGGTGTCATGGCTCGACGCGGGACACGGCATGATGGTCACGCATGCCGAGGAGATCGCCCGGATCATCACGGGGGAGTGAGGCGCGGTAGCGGGAGGACGGAGGGCACGGATGCTGACGATCGGAGAACTCGCCTCCTATGCGGGCGTCACGGTCCGTTCGATCAGGCACTACCACGCCAAGGGCCTCCTGCCGGAGCCAGAACGTGATCGCGCAGGTTACCGGAGGTATGACGCTGACTCGGTCGTCGATCTGATCAGGATCCGGATGCTCGCCGAGGCAGGAGTGCCGCTCTCGCGCGTGCGAGCGCTGCTCTGTGCGGACCAGGAGCAGTTCTCCGCTGCGATCACGGAGATCGATGGGCGACTGCGTGCGGAGATCGAGCACAGAACACGGTTGCGCGCGCGGATCGCCGGTCTTGTCGCAGGGGAGGACGTGGCGCTGCCGCGAGAACTCGTCGACTTCGTCGAAGCACTGCGCGGCATCGGTGTGGACGAGCGGATCATCCGCGTCGAGCGGGATGGCTGGCTCCCGCTGTTCGTGCGATCGCCGGAGGACGCGACGATCTGGATCCTGCAGAAGCAGGAGCAGCTCAGGAGCCCGGAGCTGCGCGATCTCTATCTCGTCCTGGGTCGTGCGCTGGATGACGAGCCCGACGACGCGGCTCTCGCCGCATTGGCGGACGGCATGGCCATGTACCTGGAGCGGATGGCCGACGCGCACGGCGTCGAACGGCTCTACACCCAAGGGGTCGAGCCCCCGCTGGCGGAGATGCTCGACGCTCTCGCCTTCGATTCCTGGCCGACGGCCGAGCGGTTGGCCGAACTGATGACTCAGCGCGGATGGGACGGCTGGAGCAGCCTGAAGCGCATCCCGCCGTCCCGACGCTGATCTGTGTCAACGCGGCTCACGCCGCGAGCGTGAACGACTTCGCCAGGAGGGGCCGCGTGACGCGGGTCGCCGCCCAGACCGTCAGGATGCCGATCACGAGCACAGCGGCGATGGTCACCAGCGAGAGCGGAGCGACGATCATCGTGATGCCCAGCAGCGGCAGGATCATGATCGCTGCGCACAGCGCCGACCCGATCGCGGTGGCCAGCAGCGGCGACATGATCGCGCGGGTGCGCGCGGCATCCACCGTCTCCATCGGCACGCCGAGCCGGTGCAGGCTCGCGTGCAGCTCGCGCTGGTCGGCGATCGCCGATGCCTGGTTCACGCCGACGGATGCCGCGACCATGATGAAAGAGCCGATCAGGGTGATGATCAGCCCGGTGCGCATGTCGGTCACGAGCGCGAGATCCGCGGCCCGCACGTCGCTCGTGCTCATCACGTCCATCAGGGCGACGCCGGTGCCGGCGAACACCGCCATGAAGCTCGCCATCGCGATGCCGCTCACCTGGCGCCACGCGGCCTTCGGCGCATCCAGCACCATGCGGGCGGCGAGCATCCGCTCGGGCGTCTCGGCCTTGCGCAGCTGACGACGGGCGCGCACGCCCAGCACCCACGGACCGATGAGGTTCAGCAGGCCGAGCACGATTCCGAACACCGCGGCAATGCCGACCATCACGAACACTGCGCCGGCGATGCTCGGCAGCACCTTGATCGCGACGAACGCCGCTGCCACCGCGACGACGACGATCACCGCCCGCAGCGCGCCCATGCGCGGCGCATCGGAGCGCATCCGCACCCCGAGCGGCGAGATGTTGACCCGGCGCAGGCCGATCACGGCGCTGAGCACGGCGAGCAGGATCACGCCGCCGAGCACGGCGAGGATCTGCCACGCAGGCAGGATCACCGCGAGCACGCCGAGCGGCGCACCCCGGAACGGGATCATGCCGATCAGGGGAGTGATCGCGAAGTACAGCAGGATGCCGGAGATCGCACCGACCGCTGCGATCAGCGCCGACTCCACGACGGTGGCGAACGAGACTCCCGTCGGCGTCACGCCGAGCAGGCGCAGTGTGGACAGCCGCTCGTCGCGCCGCCGGGCCGACAGCCGCGCGGCGGCGCCGCCCAGCGTCATCAGCGGCACGATCAGCAGCACCAGCGCGACCGAGGCCAGCACCTTGTAGATGTAGCCGTAGTCGTCTTCCCAGGTCCAGAACGACTGGGCGCCGCCGAGCACGGTGAGCACCAGAGCGGTGACGATCCCGAACGCGACGGCGGGGATCGCGATCACGCCGAGCGAACCGGGCGCGGGGCGCATCAGCATGCGCAGAACGCCGGCGTTCATGCCGACACCTCCGCCGGAACGATCATGCCGTCCCGCATCGCGATGGTGCGGGAGCAGCGTGCGGCCACGCCGGGATCGTGGGTGACGACGACCAGCGTGTGTCCCTGACCGGTCGTGGACCAGAGCAGAGCATCCATCACCTCGGACGAGGTGCGCGAGTCCAGGGCGCCGGTGGGTTCGTCGGCGAAGATCAGCTCGGCACCGGTCACCTGCGAGCGGGCGATGGCGACCCGCTGCGCCTGGCCGCCGGAGAGCTCGCCGATGCGGCGGTCCTCCATGCCGGCCAGACCCAGCGACTGCAGCCAGGCTGCGGCGTGCGGAGTCGCATCGGAGCGCTTCATCCCGTTGATCATGAGGGCCAGTGCGACGTTCTCGATCGCGGTGAGCTCGGGGATCAGAAGCCCCTGCTGGAACACGAAGCCGAAACGCTCACGCCGCAGCCGGGACCGCGCCGACTCGCCGAGCGAGGTCACCTCGACGGCTTCGCCGGAGGAGGGGGTGAACTGCACCGTGCCGGTGTCGGGCGTGATGATCCCGGCGAGCACGTGCAGCAGCGTCGTCTTGCCCGATCCGGAGGCGCCCATGATCGCGACGGACTCGCCGCGCTGCACGGTGAGGTCGACGCCGGCGAGGGCGCGGGTCGGACCGTAGGACTTCTGGAGGGCGCTGGCGCGCAGGATCGGAGTGGTCATGAATCCAGCATCCGCGGATCGCCGGCGCGAGTCGTCGGCCCAGCGGATGATCCACCCCGTGGGGGATCATCCGCTGGGATGATCGGCGCTCACACCAGCTTCTTCTGCCAGACGCCGGCGTACGAGACCGGCACGAAGCCGATCGCCTCGTTGATGTCGAGCATCGGCCGGTTCTCCTCGGCGTTGAAGGTGCTGATCTTCGGCGAGTGCGGTGCGATGCCGCGCCAGCGGAGGATGTTCGCACACTTCACGAGCATGCCGAGCCGGTGTCCGCGGTGCTCCTTCAGCACGAGCGTGCTGTACTGGTGGGTCACATCGTCGGGCTCCGAACCGATGACGAGCTCGTTGAAGGCGGCGAGGCGTCCGGTCGGCTCGTGCAGCACGGCCGAGACCGCCATCATCTGTCCTCCGGCGAGGATGCGGGCCTCCCGGCGCTCCACGCGTCCGGCATCCCACTTCTCCTCGTCGATCTCGAGTGCGCCCATCGGCGCATCCGTGGACATCCGCGACAGAGCCCAGGCATATCCGTCCTGCAGCTCGGCCGGCGTCGGGATCGTCCACTCCACGAGGCGGTAGTCCGGCCCGGCGGCGGCGACCGCCGCGTCGAATCGGCGCTGCACGTCGTCGAACGGACCGCCCAGATCGAAGGCGCTGTTGCGCTCGACCTGCTCCAGCACGAACCCGTTCATGAGGAACTGGTCGGACAGAGCGGTCCGCTCGACCTCGCCCCAGTCCGTGGCCGGCGCGACCGTCGGACCGGTCGCGACGCCTCGGTGCAGCGTCCACGCCTGCATGACCGTGCGGCCGAGTGCCCTGGTCTCCTCCTCGGCCCTCGCCAGCAGAGCGTCCTCGATCCCATGGCCGCGGTCTGCCGCGAGCACCATCAGGTCGAAGTCGACCGCCGTGGGCTCGGCGAGCGCGTAGTTGAAGACGCAGGCGCCCGCGATACGGCCGCCCTCGCGGACGACATAGACCCTGTGCGCACGATCAGCGTCGTCCTGCAGCCCGGAGAGCATCTCGGCCGGGGTGAAGTCGAGGTCGGCGAGGTCTGCGTCCTCGCGGCAGACGGCGTTGTTCAGCTCGGTCAGTGCGCGCAGGTCGGCCGCGTCGGTGCCGTCGGCGGATGCGGGCAGGACGAGCTGTTCGATGGTGAGCGTGATGCTCATCGGAGTTCCTTCTTCCAGGCGCCCTCGTACGCGAAGGCGGTGAATCCGATGTCCTCGTTGATCGAGAGCATCGGGCGGTTCTGTTCGGAGTTGTAGGTGATGACCCGTGGTGAGTTCGGGTATCGCTCGTGCCAGGCGAGCAGGCCTGCGGTCTTGACGAGCATGCCGAGCCGGTGTCCGCGGTGGTCCGAGAGCACGAGGGTGTCGTACTGATGCGTGACACCGGCATCGTCGGGGCCGATGGCGAGCTCGTTGAACGCACTGAGCTCGCCGGTCTCGATGTGCTGCGCGGCGGTGACGAGCTGGTGGTAGCCGCGCGCGGCGGTGCGCTCGTCCTCCTGCGCGACTCGGGCGGCATCCCAGGTCTCCTCCGGGAGGCCGAGATCGCCCTCGGGCACGTCGGTCGACATGCGCGACTTCAGCCAGGCATAGCCGTCGACGTGCTCGGGCGGCGTGGGGAGCATCCACTGCACGATGCGGTAGGCGGACGCATGATCGGCCGCACTCACCGCCAGCGCCTCCAACCGGCTGACGCTGTCCTCGTGCCAGAGAAGACGGCTGCCACGCTCGACTGTCTCGAGCGTGTATCCGTTGCGGCTCAGGAACCGCGCGGCGCGGTCGGCGGGGACCGAGCCGAAGCCGGTCGGCGACGGCACCATCTCGAGGCCGGAGCCGTCGTCATGATGCTCGGCGATGTGCACGAGCTTGCGCACGCCCTGCGCGTGAGCGAACGATTCGACCTGCTCGTATGCGGCACGGCCGATGCCCTTGCCCTGGGCCTCGCGGAGCAGGGTGACGATCACGAACGCCGTGCGGCCGCCGTCGTCCTGCAGGATGACGAGGGCACAGCATCCGACGATCCGTCCCTCCGACTCGACGTACCACTGGAGGCGCGTCCGCTCGCGCGAGCTGCGGAGCGTCGGCAGCAGCGACTCGGCCGTGAGCGCGTCGTCGTCGCGACCGGTGCTCTCGAGGATGCTCAGGTTCCGCACCTCCGCGTACTCGCGGATCAGCGGGGTGGGCCCCGCATCCGCCCGTTCCGGAAGAACGAGCGGATGCAGGGTCGCGCCGGCGGGGAGCGCGTGCACAGGCGGGGTGGCGGTCATGGTGTTCTCGATTCAGCGCAGCCGGAGCTGCAGTTCGTAGATGGGCGCCTTGGCGTCCTCGATGGTGGGACGCGCGCGCTCGAGGGCGAGGCGCTCGCGCCGTTCCTGTTCGGTGATGCGGTCGTCGTGCCGCAGCGTCCGCTCCAGCAGCCAGAGGCCGACGCGCAGCCTCAGCCGGTCGGCCGGAGTCAGGTACTGACGCTCATCGGCGTCGGGGAGGGTGAGGATCTGGCGATCCTCGGTATCCGGCGGGTGTCCCTGACGCTGCAGGGTGCCGGGGGTGAGCAATGAGGTATTCACGGTGATTGGTTCCTTAAAGGTTGATCGAGAGGACGATCTGGGGTGGTCGTCGCGCGCACGGCGGCAGACGGGGCCTCGGAAGACGGCGATCTGCGGGCCGGAACGGCCGACGGATGCCGGTGGTGCGCAGCCGATGGTCGGCGAGATGCGCGGGAGGCGTCAGACCTGTGGTGTCAGTGCGACGACAGGGACGCGGCGATCGAAGACCGGCACAGAAGTGCCAGGAGGATCGAGGAGGGCGGTTTGCCTGTTAACTCAGCCCGGTGACGCCGAGGGGAGACACCGAGTGCGCGAAGCATGCGAACGAGCGCGAGGCTGGGCCATCGAGGCGGGCATCAGTCTTCGTGATCATCATCGGTCTCTCCTTTCCTTCAAAGCGATCGGTGAGTCACGCTAGCGGGAAGTTCACAGCCGAGTCAAGCGTTCGGGTGTGTCCTCGGCGTGTCGCGTTCGGCGGATCGGTCGCCGGACGGCGCGGAATCCCCTGAAGAGCCGCGGGATTCCGGTAGCGTATGGGCGTGATTCCCCCGACCCCGAAGGCGCCTGCATGCATCTGAAGAGCCTCACGCTCAAAGGCTTCAAGTCGTTCGCGCAGCCGACGACCTTCGTCTTCGAGCCGGGGGTCACCTGCATCGTCGGCCCGAACGGCTCGGGCAAGTCCAACGTGGTCGACGCCCTCGCCTGGGTGATGGGCGAGCAGGGCGCGAAGACCCTGCGCGGCGGCAAGATGGAGGACGTCATCTTCGCGGGGACCTCGACGCGCGGCCCGCTCGGCCGCGCGGAGGTGCAGCTGACGATCGACAACGCCGACGGCGCGCTCCCGATCGAGTACGCCGAGGTCACGATCAGCCGCACGCTGTTCCGCAACGGGTCCAGCGAGTACGCGATCAACGGCACCGGATGTCGGCTGCTGGACGTGCAGGAGCTGCTGAGCGACTCGGGACTGGGCCGCGAGATGCATGTCATCGTCGGTCAGGGCCGACTGGACACGGTGCTGCAGGCCTCGCCGGAGGATCGCCGTGGATTCATCGAGGAGGCCGCCGGCATCCTCAAACACCGGCGTCGCAAGGAGAAGACCCTCCGCAAGCTCGATGCGATGGAGACCAACCTCACCCGCCTCAGCGATCTGGCGGGGGAGATCCGGCGGCAGTTGAAGCCGCTGGGGCGCCAGGCCGAGATCGCGCGTGAGGCGCAGACGATCGCCGCGGTGGTGCGGGACGCGAAGGCCCGGCTGTTCGCGGATGATGTCGTGGCGCTTCGGACCACGCTCGCCGATCACACCCGCACGGAGAACGAGCGGCACACCGAGCGCCTCGTGCTCTCCGAGCAGGTCGACGCCGCGCACACGGGGATCCTGCGACTGGAGGCCGAGCAGAACTCGGCGGCGGTCGACGAGGCCCGACGAGTGGCCTTCGGCCTGGAGCAGGTGCAGGAGCGCATGCGCGGGCTGTTCACGCTGGCCAACCAGCGCCTGGCGCTGCTCGGCACCGAGGACGACGACGCGGTGACCGCGGTCACAGTCACGCAGAGCGCCATCGACGACGCCAAGGACGAGATCACCCGCATCTCCGAGGGGCTCGGCGACGCGCAGGATGCCGCAGCGGCCGCCAGCCGCGAGGTCGTGCAGGCGCGCGCCGAGCTGGACACCCTCGACGTTGACATCGCCGAGCAGAGCGCTCTCGTGTCGGCCTACGACATGCGGCTGAACACGCTGCGCGGGAACGCGGATGCCGCGGCATCCGCTCTGGCGGCCGTGCGCGGTGCCGTGCTGCGTCAGGAGAACGCGCTCGAGGCTGCGCAGACGCGTCGTCGCGAGGCGGCCGAGGCTCTCGAGGCGTTCGAGGATGGCGCGGCGCCGGAGGGCTCCGCCGCCGAGCATGCGGCCGCATACGACATCGCCCAGCAGGCGGCGACCGCCGCCGAGGCCGACCGGGACGGGCTTCGCGAGCGACTGCATGAGGCGGAGCGCGAAGCCGACGCGCTCACCGCGAAGGCGGCGGCACTGACGAGCGCGCTCTCGTTCTCCGGCGGTGCTGCGGATCTGGTCGCCGAGGGCGCACCGGGCGCGCAGGGTCTCGTCGGGGACTCCGTGCAGGTGAAGGCCGGATTCGAGGCGGCGATCGCCGCAGTGCTCGGCCCGCTCGCGGAGGGCGTCCTGGTGGATGCTGCGGACGACGCCTTCGCCCTGGTCCCGCACGCCCAGGGGCGCGGTGCCATCGACATCGTGATCGGATCAGCCGCGGCGGTCGGGGCAGCATCCACGGTCGCCGGGGCAGTGCCGGCCACCGAGGTGGCGACTGCTCCGGCCGGCGTGCTGGGGATCCTCGCGCACGTGCTGATCGTGGACGACCTGGACACGGCGCGCAGCGCGCGGGCCGCGCTGGACGCCCTGAGCGACTCGACGACGACGATCGTGACCCGTGGCGGCGAGGTGCTCACCGCGCACACGCTGCGTGCCGGTTCAGGGGAGCGGTCGCGATTGGAGCTCGCCGCGGAGCGGGATGCCGCGGCGGAGCGTCTGGACGAGGTCCGAGGCACCGTCGAAGCGCTGCGCGCGGAGCGCGCCGAGGCGACGGAGCGCGTCGAGACCACGCGTCGGGAGGCCAAGGAGGCGCTGCAGCGGCTGCGTGAGCACGACGCCGCACTGGCCACGCACGCCGAGCAGCTGAACCGGGTGACCGTGCGACACGAGGCCGCTGTCGCCGAATGCGATCGACTGGAGTCCGGGTTCGGGCAGGCGCAGTCCGCGGGGGCGGACGCCGAGGCCGCGATGGCGAAGGCGAAGGGGGAGCTGGAGGGCGCCGAGAGCGAACCCCGGCCCGTGCTCGACGCCTCGGCCCGTGACGGTCTGCTCGAGGCGCTCGAGACCGCTCGCGAGGGCGAGGTCAGGGCGCGGCTCGAGATCGAGACGCTGCGCGAGAGGGTGCGGGCGGCACAGACCAGGGTCGCGACTCTCGAGCGGCAGCGCGAGTCGGAGCGGGCCGCCGCCGAGGAGGCTGCCCGACGGGCCGTCATCCGCCGCGCACAGCGAGAGGCGGCGAGCGGCGTCGCCGAGGAGCTGCCGCGGGTGCTCGACTCCATCGACCGGTCGGTCACCGAGGCGCGGATGGCGCTGGCCGAGGCCGAGGCGGAGCGGTCTGCCCAGAACGAGGAGCTCAGCGCGCTGCGCGCCCAGGAGACCGCGCTGAGGGAGCGCCTCGCCGGGCTGACCGAGAGCGTGCACGGCCTCGAGCTGCAGATCCACGAGAAGAAGCTGCACCTGTCCAGCCTGCTCGAACGCGTGTCGTCCGAGCTCGCCCTGGACGAAGATATTCTCGTAGCGGAATATGGACCCGATCAGCCTGTTCCTCGGGACCCTGGTGCGGAGGAGCAGGATGAGGATGCCGTCATCCCGTTCGACCGCCGCATCCAGGAGCGTCGTCTGAAGGACGCGGAGCGCAAGCTCGGCC
>JAITUD010000421.1 GCA_031286555.1 Microbacterium sp.
GCCGCCTCGACGTGATCGATGGTCTGGGCGTTCAGCTGCGACGCGCGGGCGGACGACTCCTGCATGCGCTTCGGCAGCTCCGCCAGCCCCTCGCGCGCCCAGTCGGGAACGTTCTCGCCCTTCGACAGGGCCAGGCAGATCGCGAGCGACCAGCGGTCGACGAGCCGGCGCAGGGGCGCAGTCGCATGCGCGTAGGGCGCGCCGATCGCCGCCTGCATCCGCTCCTCCGGGGGCGCGCCGTCGAAGACGACATAGCCGGCGCCGCGGAACAGCGCGCTCGCGGCCTCGAGGATCGGCAGGGTCAGCGGGTCGGCGCGGTCGAGCCCCCGCAGGTAGTCGCCGTACCGACCGGCCGTCCACGGCCGTCCCAGCGCCTTCGTCTGCACTCGGAAGGCCTCGAAGGCCGCATCATCGGGCTGCGGCATCGTGCGCAGCACGCCGATGCCTCCGTCGAGCATGATCGTGGCCGCGGCCATGCCCGTCATCAGCGACAGCTGGGCGTTCCAGTCCTCGATCGGCAGCGGATGCCGCATCTCGATGTCGTACCGGCCAGGGCCGGAGCGCACGACCTCGGCGTCCGGCAGGTTCAGGCTGGCGCCGCCGCGCGCCGCCTCCTGCTCGAGCCGCAGCCTCCCGATCTCGGGCAGCAGGGCGGCGGGGGAGTCCTCGCCGCGGTCCAGCGCCTGCTGGGTGCTCACGTAGTCCAGCTGGGCGCGCGATCGGATCAGCGCGCGCTGCAGCGTCGTCGCGGTCACGACGCCGTCGCCGTCCAGGGAGAACGTCCAGACCAGTGCGGGACGGTCCTGATCGGGAAGCAGCGAGACGCTGCCCTCGCTGAGCACCGGCGGATGCAGCGGGATCGAGCCGTCGGCGGCGTAGAGGGTCTGCCCGCGCTCGCGCGCCGCGGCATCCAGCGCCCCGCCCGGAGCGATGAATCCGGGGACGTCGGCGATCGCATACCGCACCGTGTAGCCCTTGCCGGCGCGCTCGAGCTGGAAGGCCTGGTCGAGGTCCTTCGAACCCGCAGGATCCAGCGTCGCGAACGGGACTTCGCGCAGATCGAGCTCGGGCGCGGTCGCAGTGGCCTTCTCCGCCTCCTTGACCGCCTCGGGCGGGAACGGGATGTCGAAGGGCGCGCGCACCGCGGCCAGGGCCTCGGCGAGGGCGCTCTGCGCGGCGGAATCTGCGATGTGCGATCGGCGCTGAGGCATGGCGTCAGCCTATTCCGCCTTCTTCGGACACAACGGCCCACGGCGTCCGCCGCGGGGTTAGCGTGGCTGACATGACCACCACTGCTGACAAGGCCCAGTCGCTCGCCGCTCTCTACGACGCCCCCGAGATCCTTCGGGTCGTGAACATCTGGGACGTGGTCTCGGCGCAGGCCGTCGCGGCCCTTCCCGAGACGCGCGCTCTCGCCACCGCCGGGCACTCCATCGCCGCGACCTTCGGCTACGCCGACGGACAGATCCCGCGCGAGATCATGATCGACTTCGTCGGCCGCATCGCCGCCGCGGTGGAGCTGCCGGTGAGCGCCGACCTCGACGACGGCTACGGCGACGCCGGCGAGACCACCCGGCTCGCCATCGGCGTCGGCGTCGTCGGCGCGAACATCGAGGACCGGCTGAAGCCGCTGGCCGAGTCGGTGTCCCAGGTCGAGGCGATCGTGAGGGCCGGCGAGGCGGAAGGTGTGCCCTTCGTGCTGAACGCCCGCACCGATGCGATCGTGCGCGGCGGTGACAAGCCGCTCGCCGACAAGCTCGCCGATGCGGTGGAGCGCGGCCGCGCCTACCTGGAAGCCGGCGCGAAGGCGGTGTTCGTGCCGGGCATCCTCGACGCCGATGCCACCCGCACGCTCGTCGACGGGATCGGCGTGGGGAAGGTCAGCGTGATCGGGCTGCCGGGTGCGCTCACCGCGGCGGAGTACCAGGCGCTGGGCGTCGCCCGCATCTCCTACGGCCCCGTGCCGCAGCGGGTCGCGCTGACGGCGCTGCAGGATGTCGCGACCAGCCTCTACGCGAACGGCGTGATCCCCGAGGGCACTCGTGCGCTGAACTGACGATGGTGAAGGGGGCGGGCGGCCACCCGTAGAATCATCCCGTGGTCACCCGTCTCTCTCATCTCTTCGTCCGTACGCTCCGTGAAGACCCGGCAGGCGCCGAGGTCACGAGCCACAAGCTGCTGATCCGCGCCGGGTACATCAGGCCTCAGGCCGCCGGCATCTTCGCCTGGCTCCCGCTCGGTCTGCGCGTGAAGGCGAAGATCGAGAAGATCGTCCGCGAGGAGATGGAGGCCGCAGGCGCCCAGGAGGTGCACTTCCCGGCTCTCATGCCGCGCGAGGCATACGCCGTGACCGGTCGCTGGGACGAGTACGGCGACCTGCTGTTCCGCCTGCAGGACCGCAAGGGCGGCGACTACCTGCTCGCCCCGACGCACGAGGAGGCGTTCACGCTGCTCGTGAAGGACCTGTACTCGTCGTACAAGGACCTGCCCCTGTCGATCTACCAGATCCAGGACAAGTACCGCGACGAGGCGCGTCCGCGCGCAGGTCTCCTGCGCGGCCGCGAGTTCACGATGAAGGACGCGTACTCGTTCGACTACACGGATGCCGGGCTCGACGCGAGCTACCAGGCGCAGCGTGACGCCTACGAGCGCATCTTCCAGCGCCTCGGCATGGAGTACGTGATCGTTCAGGCGGATGCCGGCGCCATGGGCGGCTCGCGCAGCGAGGAGTTCCTGCACCCCACTCCGATCGGTGAGGACACCTTCGTGCGCTCCGCCGGCGGCTACGCCGCCAACGTCGAGGCGTACACGACGCCCGCGATCGCCCCGGTCGCCTTCGACGCGGATGCCGCGCCGGTGATCTTCGACTCGCCGAACACCCCGACCATCGACACGCTCGTCGCGCACAGCAACGCCGTGCTCGACGGCGAGTACACCGCGGCCGACACGCTGAAGAACGTCGTCCTCGCGCTGACCCACCTCGACGGCACCCGCGAGCTCGTCGTCGTCGGCGTGCCCGGCGACCGCGAGGTCGACGAGAAGCGGGCAGAGGTCGCCTTCGCACCGGCCGAGGTCGAACCGGCCATCGACGCCGACTTCGAGAAGAACCCGCTGCTCGTACGCGGCTACATCGGCCC
>JAITUD010000462.1 GCA_031286555.1 Microbacterium sp.
GGGCCCGCCTCGGTGACGCCGAGGTGCAGCGGCCAGTCACCGCGCTCGGCGAGCTGGCGGTAGGCCTTCACCATGACGACCGGGTCGTTGTGCTTGACCGAGATCTTGAAGTCGTGGAAGTCGTGCTCCTCGAACAGCGACGCCTCCCAGACCGCGCTCTCCACGAGCGCCTCCGGGGTGGCCTTGCCGTACTTCTCGAGCAGCCGGGGGTCGAGCGAGCCCGCATTGACGCCGATGCGCAGCGAGACGCCGGCATCCTTCGCCGCCTTGGCGATCGCGCCGACCTGGTCGTCGAACTTGCGGATGTTGCCCGGGTTCACGCGCACGGCACCGCAGCCGGCGTCGATCGCCTGGAAGACGTACTTCGGCTGGAAGTGGATGTCGGCGATGACCGGGATCTGGCTCTTCTTCGCGATGATGTGCAGCACGTCGGCGTCGTCCTGCGACGGCACGGCGACGCGCACGATCTCGCAGCCCGATGCCGTCAGCTCGGCGATCTGCTGCAGGGTGCCGTTGATGTCGGTGGTCTTCGTGGTCGTCATCGACTGCACGCTGACGGGGGCGTCACCACCGACGAGCACCTTGCCGACCCTGATCTGACGGGACTTGCGACGAGGGGCGAGGACTTCCGGGACGCGCGGCATCCCCAGGTTCACTGCTGGCACCCCTCCAGCGTACCCGGGCGTCACACGCAGGGGCCTGATGCCCGCTGTGTGATAGCTTCGCGGTATGTTCGCGAACCGTTCCTGGTGGCCCGCCTTCTAGGCGGAGTTTCGCGTACCCACGAGAATCAGACCGCCTTCCGGGGCGGTCTTTTTGCATCCCGCGCCGGATTCCCCGATACAGGAGACCCGATGGCCATCGCCGACCGCCTGCACGCACTCACCGCCGACCCCGACGCGTCCTTCGTGCTCATCGCACGCGACGGCGGCGTCGAGCTGCTCACCGGCACCGTCGCCGACGTGGATCTGCTCGCCGACATCCCGCTCGAGCCGGACCGTGAGGTGTTCGCGCTGGTCCCCTACCGCCAGGTGCGCGAGCGAGGCTTCGAGGCGCAGGACGACGGCACTCCGCTGCGCTGCATCCTGATCGAGGAGCATGAGGAGCTGGACGCGGCCGAGCTGATCGCCGCCCTGCCGAACGCCCCGATCACGCTGCGCGACGGCGGGTTCGACATCTCCGACGAGGACTACGCCGCGATCGTCGAGCAGGTCATCGACGACGAGATCGGCCGCGGCGAGGGCGCGAACTTCGTGATCCGCCGCGACTACCGGGCATCCTTCGACGCCGACGACCGCACCGCGGCGCTCACCTGGTTCCGTGCGCTGCTCGAGCATGAGCGCGGCGCGTACTGGACGTTCGCGGTGATCACACCTGGTCGCATCGCGGTCGGCGCGAGCCCCGAGGCGCACGTCGTCGCACGCGACGGGATCGTCACGATGAACCCGATCTCGGGCACGTTCCGCCATCCGGCGGGAGGTGCGACCAAGGCGGCGCTGACCGAGTTCCTCTCCTCGACGAAGGAGACAGAGGAGCTGTTCATGGTCGTCGACGAGGAGCTCAAGATGATGAGCCAGGTCTGCTCGGACGGCGGCCGCATCACCGGCCCGCACCTGAAGCAGATGTCACGGCTCACCCACACCGAGTACATGCTCCGCGGGCAGAGCAGACTCGACCCGCGCGATGTGCTGCGCGAGACGATGTTCGCCCCGACCGTCACCGGGTCGCCGATGCAGAACGCCTGCGCCGTCATCCGCCGGCACGAGCAGGCTCCGCGCGGATACTACTCCGGCGTCGCGGCGCTGTTCAGCCCGAACGCGCACGGCGGACACGACCTGGACGCGCCGATCCTGATCCGCACCGTCTACGTCGGCGGGGGCAGCCTGGCCGTGCCGGTCGGCGCCACCCTGGTGCGGCACTCCGACCCCTACGGCGAGGTCGGCGAGACGCACGGCAAGGCCGCGGGCGTGCTGGGCGCGATCGGCGCGATCGAGCGCGACCACGCCGCCGAGGCGCGAGACGACGCGGATGCCCCGGACGCCTCCCCCTCGCTCGCCGACGATCCCGAGGTCGCCGAGCTGCTCGCCTCGCGCAACGCGCGCCTGGCCGAGTTCTGGCTGCAGCCGCAGGACGCCGAGGCCGTGGGCCCGATCGCCGGGCGGACCGCGCTGGTCGTCGACGCGGAGGATCGCTTCACGACGATGCTCGCCCACCAGCTGCGGCACCTCGGTCTCGACGCCCGCGTCGTGTCGTGGGACGTCGTCACCGACGACGAGATCGACTCCGCCGACCTGGTGGTCGCCGGTCCCGGCCCCGGCGACCCGCGGGATGCCGCATCACCGCGCATCGCCCGGATGCGGCAGGTCGTCGCCCGTCGCCGCGCAGCGGATGCCCCGCTGCTGGCCGTGTGCCTCAGCCACCAGATCCTCGCGGACTCGTTCGGGATCGACCTCGTGCCGCTGGACGCCCCGCACCAGGGCGTGCAGAAGACGGTGCCGGTGTTCGGCGAGGACGCCTCGGTCGGCTTCTACAACACGTTCACCGCACGGGTCTCGCCCGGCACGGAGTCCGCGGCGGATGCCGAGGTCTCGGCCGATGCGGTCACCGGAGACGTCTACGCGCTCCGCGGCG
>JAITUD010000484.1 GCA_031286555.1 Microbacterium sp.
CTGGCGGGTCGCCGATCGTCACAAGCGCACGCTGTTCGACACGCTCGACTTCGTGCTCGACGGCAACGCGATCGCGCCGGCCGAACGGCATCCGGATGCCGCGGATGCCGGCATGATCACCGGAACCGCGTTCCGCCAGGCGCTGCGCGACGCCGCCGCCCGCCCGTTCCGCGTCGTGCCGTTCTTCGACCCCGGCGTGTGGGGCGGGCAGTGGATGAAGAACCTCATCGGCCTGGATCCGTCGAAGGACAACTACGCCTGGTGCTTCGACTGCGTGCCGGAGGAGAATTCGCTGCTGCTCGAGGGTGACGGCGGGGTCGTCGAGATCCCTGCCCTCGACCTCGTGTTCAGCCGTCCCGTCGAGCTGCTCGGCGCGAAGACGTTCTCCCGGTTCGGCGCCGAGTTCCCGATCCGCTTCGACTTCCTCGACACCATGGACGGCGGCAACCTCAGCCTGCAGGTGCACCCGCTCACCGATTACATCCAGAACACGTTCGGCATGCACTACACGCAGGACGAGAGCTACTACATGCTGGATGCCGGCGACGACGCCGTGGTCTACCTGGGCACGAAGGAGGGCGTCGACCGCGAGGCGATGCTCGCCGACCTGGCCCGCGCGCAGGACGGCGACCACCCGTTCCCCGCCGAGAAGTACGTCAACGCGTACCCCGCCCGCAAACACGATCACTTCGCGATCCCCGCGGGCACCGTGCACTGCTCCGGGGCCGACTCGATGGTGCTGGAGATCTCGGCGACGCCGTTCATCTTCACTTTCAAGCTGTGGGACTGGGGCCGCGTGGGCCTGGACGGTATCCCCCGTCCGGTGCACCTCGACCACGGCGCCCGCAACATCCAGTGGGACCGTGACACCGCCTGGGTCGCCGAGAACCTCGTCGACCAGGTCGAGCCGATCCGCGCCGAGGGCGACGTCATCGAGGAGAGCACCGGACTGCACGAGCTCGAGTTCATCGAGGTGCGGCGGCACTGGTTCAGCCAGGGCGCCGACCATGACACCGAGGGCACGGTCAACGTGCTGAACCTCGTGGAGGGCGACGAGGTGCGCGTGGTGAGCCCCACCGGCGCCTTCGAGCCGTTCGTCATCCACTACGCCGAGACGTTCATCGTCCCCGCAGCCGTGGGGGCGTACCGGATCGAGCGCACCGAGCACTCCCGCAGCGAGCGCTTCGCCACGGTGAAGGCCTATGTGCGCGGCTCGCGCATGAGCGACAACTGAACACAGCAACCCGAGGGGACTCCGCCCCGGAGTCCCTTGCACCGCAAGCAATCACCTTGGTAATCTGAACCAGATTTCTGGTAACGATACCAACCGAACAAGGGAGTTCTGCATGATTTCGCGACGCAAGATCGCCGCCGCCGCGGCCGGTCTGCTCATCGGCGGGATGGCTCTCGCCGGCTGCTCGGGGGACACCGGTTCCTCCTCCTCCGGAGACGTCACCGGCACCCTCAACTTCTACACGGACAAGGCCGCGTGGAAGCCCGACTTCGAGTCGCTCAACAAGACCAGCAGCAAGGCCGTGGACATCACCCTGAAGACCACGGGCTACTCGGACGCGAATCAGTACGACGCGTTCATCAAGCAGTCGTTCCGCACGGCGAAGTCCCCCGGCCTGTTCACCTGGCACACCGGCGACTCGCTCAAGCAGCTGGTGGACGAGGGCCTGGTCGCCGAGACCACCGATATCTGGAAGAAGGCCATCAAGGAGGGGTGGGCCAGCGAGGACCTCGCCAAGGCCTACACCTTCGACGGCAAGCAGTACTGCGTGCCGATGAACATCGCCTACTGGATCATGTTCTACAACAAGGCGGAGTTCTCGAAGGCGGGCGTCGACGTGCCCACCACCTGGGACGAGCTCGACGCGGTGGCCACGAAGCTGAAGTCCGACGGCATCACGCCGTACTACCAGACCAGCACGCTGTTCACCTTCCAGTGGTTCCAGCACCTCGTCGCGTCGACCGACCCCGAGCTGTACGCAGGGCTCGCCGACGGCTCGGTGAAGTACACCGACCCGAAGATCGTCGACATCATGAACGTCTGGCTCGACGAGCAGAAGAAGGGCTGGTTCAGCGACCCGGGCAGCACCACCGACCCGGCCGTCGCGCTGAAGCAGGGCGACTTCGCCATGATCAACTTCGGCACGTTCTTCGCCGGCAACCTCAAGGGCGCCGGCATGAGCGACAAGGACTACGGCATGTTCGCCATCCCGGCAGTGAACGGCGACCTGAAGACCACCCCGGTGGCCGTCGAGTCCGGCCCGATCTGCACCGCCGAGAACTCGAAGCAGAAGGACCTCGGGCTCGCCTACGCCGAGTGGTGGATGTCACCCGACGCGCAGACCGCGTGGAACGCCGCGCACGGTGACGTGGCGTTCAACCCGAAGGCGAAGGTGGCCGACCCCGCACTGGCCGAGATCGGATCGAAGATCTCCGGACCCGACTACTCGCTCTACGACCGCTTCTTCGAGGCGATGCCCACGCCGATCGTGACCACGGCCATCGAGCAGTTCGGCGCGTTCAACGCCAACCCCGGCGACCCGCTGCCCTTCCTCGAGAAGATCCAGGCCACGGCCGACAAGTACTGGGCAGAGCAGAAGTAGGACGGTCGATGGCGCACCAGAAGACGCCGTACCAGTGGTCCGCCCGGGGCTTCATCGCCCCGGGCGTGCTCCTGGTCGCGGTCCTGCTCTACCTCCCGCTGCTGTGGACGGTGTTCCTCAGCTTCACGCAGTACAACGGGCTCGGCAGCCCGAAGTGGATCGGCATCGACAACTACGTCGAGATGCTGACCGATCCCGACTTCGTGGGCTCCGCGCTGAACACCGTGCTCTGGGTCATCGGCACGCTGATCGTGCCGGTCGGCATCGGTCTCGCGATCGCGCTGCTGACCTGGAACCTCGGCGGGGGCATCTGGCTGCGACTGCCGTTCCTCATCCCCTACGCCTTGTCCGGCATCGGCGTGGGCGTGGTGTGGTCGTTCATCCTCTCCTCCGGCGGCGCCCTCGACCAGGCGCTCGCGGTGTTCGGCATCACCGATCCACCGCGCTGGCTGCTGGATGCTCCGCTGAACTCGGTCGTAATGATCATCGCCTCCGCGTGGCAGGGCGTCGGCGTGAACGCGCTGCTGTTCACGATCGGCCTGCAGGCCATCCCGAAGGAGCCGCTCGAAGCGGCCCGGATCGATGGTGCCGGCGGGGTGCGGCTCTTCGGCAGCATCCTCTGGCCGATGCTGCGCCCGCTCACCGCGGTCGTCGTGGGCCTCTCGATCGTCGCCAGCTTGAAGACCTTCGACATCGTCTGGGGCATGACCAAGGGCGGACCGGGCACCTCGTCGGAGACGCTCGCGCTGACGATGTACAAGGAGACCTTCGTCAACAGCGACTACGGCCTCGGCTCGGCGATCGCGGTGTTCCTCACCGTCATCACCCTGATCGCCTCCGTGCTGTACCTGCGCCAGCAGCTGTCCCCGAAGAACGAGGTGTGACATGTCCAAGATCATCCGCACCGTCGTGCTCATCGTCCTCGGCATCATCTGGCTGCTGCCCGCCTACCTCCTCGTCGTGAACGCGATGAAGGATCCGACCACCTTCACGTCGAAGACCTCGTGGGTGCCCACCGACTTCCACCTGTTCCAGAACTTCGCCGACGCCTTCGAGCTGTCAGGTCTCGGCAGCAGCATCCTCAGCACCCTGATCTACTCGATCGTGTCGCCGACGATCGCCGTGCTGATCGGCGCGGCCGCCGGCTTCGCGATCGTCGCACTGCGGCTGAAGCGCGGCTTCCTGTGGTTCGTCGTGATCTTCGGCGGCACGGTGTTCCCGCTGCAGATGGTGCTGCTGCCGCTGTTCGACGCCTACTCGCGAGTCGGCCTGTTCGACACCAGGGTGGGCATGGTGATCATCTACACCGTGATCTCGATCCCGTTCTCGGCCTTCGTGATGCGCAACTTCTTCACCGGGGTCGCGCACAACGTGTTCGAGGCCGCCGTGCTCGACGGGGCCACCACCTGGCGCATCTTCATCCGCCTGTACCTGCCGATGGCCTCCAGCGCGCTGGTGGCGATCTTCATCCTGCAGGCGACGTTCGTGTGGAACGACCTGCTGCTGGGTCTGACCCTCAGCCAGTCCGACGACATCCGCCCGATCATCACGACCCTGTCGGGCATGCAGAGCACCTACGGCGGGGCGCAGATGTCGACCGTGCTCGCCGCAGCCGTGCTCGTCTCGCTCCCCACCGTGGTGCTGTTCCTGTGCACCCAGAGGTTCTTCGCCAAGGGACTGGCCCTCGGCCAGTACTGACCCGCTCGAAAGGCATCATGCATCCGCTCATCCCCACCGTCGAGGATCTCGCCGCCGATGCGGTCACGCACCATTACGACGACATGATCGCGCCCGCCGGGCTGACGAACATGCTCGGCACCGTGCGGGTCGATCATGACCTCACCGCCGTCAGCGCCGTGCAGTTCCCACCGGTGTCGCAGGCGCTCACGCAGACCGCGGCGCTGTTCGTGGACGGGCGGCTGTTCGCCTCGTACGGGGTGCCGGTCACGCACGAGTGGCGGCCCGACCGCGTCGTGCGCCGTGCGGTGCTGCCGGGTCTTGAGATCGTGACGACGACGGTCTGCGTGTCCGGGCGAACGGCGCTGGCGATCGACATCGCCGTCCGCAACACCGGCTCCGCGGACCGCGAGGTGCGGCTCGGGATGTCGGCGGCGGCGCGGGTCACGCGTTCGGCGGAGGCCTGGCTCGATGCGGAGTCGCCCTCGGAGCGGGATGCCGCCGCCGTGGACGGCGAGCGACTGCTGTTCTCGTCGGCGGATGCCGCGGCATGGAGTGTGCAGGGGCTGACCGGCGGCTCCGCCGCGCTGAGCGGCGTCGCCGACCTGCCCGA
>JAITUD010000494.1 GCA_031286555.1 Microbacterium sp.
CCGCGCAGCCACAGCTCGCCCGGTTCACTCGCGCCCTCCGCCGGAGGCTCGACGTCGGCCCCGGTCTCGGGGTCGACCAGGCGCGCCTCCGTGTTCGGCACCAGGGGGCCGATCGACGAGCGGTCGATGTCGGTGCGGTCGACCGGGATGATGTTGGCCGCGGGGCTCGTCTCGGTCATGCCGTAACCCTGCACGACGACGCATCCGAGACGATTCGCGACCGCTCCCGCGAGGGCACCGTCCAGCGGGGCTGCACCGGAGAAGACCACCTTCACGGCGGAGAGGTCGTACTGGTCCACCACAGGATGCTTGGCCAGGGCGACCGCGATCGGGGGAGCGACGAACACCCAGGTCGTCCGGTGCTCCTGGATGATGCGCAGGAACTCCAGAAGATCGAACTTCGGCATCGTGACCAGGCCTGCGCGCTGCTTGAGCGCGAAGTCCAGCAGCACGGTCATGCCGTAGATGTGGAAGAAGGGCAGCACGGCGAGCAGCCGGTCGTTCACGCCGATGTCGGTGACGGGGCGCACCTGCTCGACGTTCGCGACCAGGTTCCGGTGCGTCAGCATGACGCCCTTGGGTCGGCCGGTGGTGCCGGACGAGTACGGCAGCACGGCGAGGTGGGTGGCGGGGTCGAAGGCGACCTCCGGTGCCGCGTGCCCCTCGGAGAGCAGATCGCGCAGACCGGGGTGTCCTTCGGAGCCGTCGAGCACGACGAGGTGGTCGGCCGGGATGCCGCGGCGCTCCGCCGCGGCCTGCGCCTGCGGGAGCATCGGCGAGACGGTGAAGAGCCACTCGGCCCCGGCATCCTCGAGCTGATTGCCGATCTCCTCGGCGGTGTACAGCGCGTTGATGGTGGTGGCGGTCGCGCCCGAGCGGAGCACACCGTGGAACACCGTGGCGAACTCGGGGATGTTCGGGCACAGGATGCCGACGACGTCGCCCACGCCCACGCCCCGCGCGGCAAGGGCACCCGCCAGGAGGTCGATCTGGCCGATCAGCCGGCGATATGTGGTCTCGGCGCCGGACATCCCGTCGACGAGTGCGATCCGGTCGAGGTCGGCGTCGTCGAGGCCGGTGAAGAGGTACTCATAGATCGAGACGTTCGGGATCTCGAGTTCGGGGTACGGACTGCGGAACATGTGATCTCCTTCGATCATCCCGTCGGGTGTTTGTGATTCAGTGTCTCATGTAATGAGACGCAGTCTCAATGGATCCGGTCGCAGGATCGTTGATCCGATAGCGGCTGCCAGGACGACCGCGAGTCGAGTAGTCGAGCGAGCGCACCGCACGTCCTGTGCTCGCCAGATGCTCGAGATAGCGGCGTGTGCTCACCCGCGAGATCTCCATGACCTCACCGAGCTCGGAGGCCGAGGAATCCGGATGCTGCGCGAGCGCGCTCGCCACCCGCTCCAGCGTCTCCGCGGACAGCCCCTTGGGCAGTCCCGCCCGCTGTCGGAACGCGATGATCGCGTCCGCGGCGTCCACGCGCGCCACGACGTCGTGCAGTTCGGTGTGGTCGCGCAGCAGCAGGGTGGCATCCACCGCGGCGCCGCCGTCGCGGGCGCCCGTGGATCGGGCCACCAGCACGCGCGGACCGAGGATCACCGGCCGTCCGGCGTCCTCTCCCTCGCGCAGCACCTCGAGAAGGTCCGGGCCGAGCACGTCCTCTGCGCGCGAACCGGTCAGCTCCGCGGCATCCGTGTCGAGGAAGCGGGCCGCAGCGTCGTTCGCCAGCGTGATGACGCCGGCGGCGTCGACGGTGATGACGCCCTCACTGAGCCCGTGCAGGGTGGTCTCCTGATTGCGGACCAGGGCGCTGATCTCATCGGGCTCGAGGCCCTGGATGCGGCGCCGGATCAGTGCGGCGACCCAGGCCGAGCCGAACAGCCCGAGGAGCACAGCCGCGAGCATCGCGCCGATGATCCAGGCCAGGTTGCCGAAGAACTCGGTGCGGCCCTGCGACTCCAGGATGCCGACCGAAGCCGTGCCGATCACCTCGCCGTCCTCGAAGATCGGCACCTTCACGCGCCAGGTCGTGCCGAGGGTGCCAGTCTGCGTACCGGTGTAGATCCTGCCGGACAGCGGCACCGAGGCATCCGTCGAGACGGGGTGGCCGATCTTCTCGCGGTCGGGGTGCGAGTAGCGGATGCCGTCGGCGTTGGCGACGACGACATAGGTGAGGTCGGACGCCTTGCGGATGGCCTCTGCGAGCGGCTGGATGGTCGACGAGGGATCGGCGTCGTCGAAGGCGGAGACGATCGCCGGCATAGTCGCGATGGACTGGGCGACAGCCATCATGCGGTCCTCGTAGGCGTCGCGGATGGTGTGCTCCTGCACGACCCCGGCGGTGATGCCCGCGATCAGCGTGACCAGGCACACGATCGCCGCCTGCAGCAGGAGCAGCTGCACGCGGAGCGTCATCTTCGACGCATGCGTCTTCGTCATCGAGGGCACACTCCATTGTCGCCGCCCGCGCGAGGGACCGCATCCAGGTCGAGAACCATCTCGCGACCAATACTTTC
>JAITUD010000506.1 GCA_031286555.1 Microbacterium sp.
TCTCCGCCGCGTCCTGGGCAGTCCTCGCGGTCGCTCTGGGCGCCGGCATCCTCCTGATGATCGCCACCCAGCTCGCCGCAGTCCCCGGCCGCCGCGCGCAGTCGGTAGTGATGCGTGAGATCGGCTTCACTCGGCAGCGGATCCTGCGCTGGTTCGCGGGGGAGGAGGTGCCGGGCATCCTGATCATCGTCGTGATCGCGGTCGCCGCATGGCTGCTGTCGGGGCGGAGCGCCGTCAGTGCCATCGCCTCCGGAGCGGCGATACTCGCCATCGGCGCGGGCGCTGCGGTCGCCGTCGTCTCCGCGTCGCGTACCCGGCCATCGCACACCAGGGATGTGCGCTCGCGCAGCCTCGGTGCGCGCACAGTCTTCGGCTTCGGCATCCGCCAGGTTGGTGTGCATCCACTCACCGCGATCGTGCAGCTGCTCGCGATCATCGTGATCGCGCTCGCCGCGGGATCGATCTCCGAAGCCATGCACACCGGGCAGGTGGCGATCGGCGCCAGCAATCTGGCGCTTCTGGTCGGAGCGCAGCAGCTCGGACCGCAGCTCGCACTCGGCGCGATCGGCATCATCGGCGGGGTCCTGCTCGCGCGGATCACCCGCCGAACAGACCTCGCCCGTCGGGCCGAGCAGTGGGAGGCGCTGCGTGCTATGGGGTGGACCGGCAGGCAGATCGCCCGCGCCCAGCGAGCGGAGGGGCTGGCGATCACGATCCCGGCTCTGCTCGTCATCGCAGCTGCGGCGACGCTGATGATGCTGTTCCTCGAGATCGCGAGGATCTCCGCGGCAGTCGCGCTCGCCGCAGCGGCGCTGAGCGCGCTCATCACGTTCGGATTCCGCCCTGCAGGAGGCACACGATGACAGACCAGACACCGGATGCAGCGAGCGCTGCCACCGCCGGCGACCGTGGCGGGGTCGCGCTCGAACTGCGCGGCGTCGGCATCCAGTTCGAGCGGCCGGGCGGCGATCCGCTGCGCATCGTGTCCGACTACGACCTGACGCTCGATCGCGGCGGTATGCACTGTCTCGCGGGCCGCAGCGGATCGGGGAAGACCAGCATCCTGCGGGTCGCCGCCGGACTCGTACCGCCGGCGGCAGGACGGGTGCGCTGGGAGGGACTGGAGATCACCGGACTGGCGGACGACGTCGTGACAACGCGCCGGAGACAGCACGTCGGGTACCTCGATCAGCGCGGGAGTCTGGTTCCGGGCCTCACCGCGCTCGAGAACGTGCTGCTGCCGGCCGTGCCCGACCGGCGCACGCGCGCACTGTCACGCCGCGCGAGGGATCTGCTGCACCGACTCGGGGTCGGCCCTCGTGCCACGCACCATCCGGATCGGTTGTCCGGTGGCGAGCGGCAGCGCGTCGCCTTCGCGCGTGCGCTGCTGCTGCAGCCCGCCGTGATCATGGCCGATGAACCCACAGCGAGTCTGGATCGGGCCACCGCCGATCGGCTGATCGCGCTGCTGCGCGGACTCGCCGACGACGGCATCGCGGTGCTGGTCGCGTCGCATGACGAGCACCTCATCAGTGCGGCGGACAGTCGGACGACGCTGACCTGAGCCGGACGCGACGAAGGCCTGGATTCCGCCATCGGGGCGGAATCCAGGCCTTCGTCGATGCGTCAGTGTGCGGCGCGATACGCGTCGACGACCTCCGCGGAGATGCGCCCGCGCTCGGACACCTTGTATCCGTTCGAACCCGCCCACTCGCGGATGGCCGCGGTGTCGGGGTTTCGGGGTGCGCTCCGGCGCGTCGACGTGGTGCGGGCGGTGCCGGCCGAGCCCGCGCGGCGCCCCGCCTGGATGTAGGGAGCGAGAGCGGCGCGGAACTCCTCCGCGTGCGCGTCGTTCAGATCGATCTCATAGGCGGTGCCGCCGATGGAGAAATGGATGGTTTCGCCGTCGCCGACCTCGAGCAGGGTTCCGTCGATATCGTCGACCAGCTGATGCACAATTCTTCGAGCCATGTCGACAAACGTAAAGGAGGGAATTCGAATCGGCAAGAATTCCCGCGCGTTTCACGGAAGAAGATTCGCACGCCTCGCGCGAGCGACTGCGGAATGCCGGGTGGAGGCGTCGAGTTTCGACATCGCCGTCCCGAGATATGCCTTCACGGTTCCTTCTCGAAGTCCCAATTGTGCGGCGATCTCAGCATTCGTGGAACCGAGCGCGGCGCAGGAGAGCACGTCGAGTTCCCGAGGCGACAGATGCACCGTCGGAATGGGGGAGGTGAGCGGCGGGAGAGCGTCCCCGGTGAGCGCGAGCAGACGCCGCTCCACACCGGCCAGACGCTCGCGCAGCTCCGCATCGCCCACCGAGGCCGCGACGCTGCGCAGTTCGGCGAAGCTCTCGCGCAGCTCCTCCTTCTGCGAGGGGGCGAGATCCGCCGGCGCCGACAGCGATGTGACGCGCCGCTCGACCTCGTCCCTGATGCGCAGCTCGCTCGAGAGCGACTGGGCGACCGTCATCGCGGGGGCCGTGGTGATGCCGCCGATCTGCGACTCCTCCCACGCTCCGGCGTAGAGCACGCCGCGGGGTCGTCCGCCGACGATGATCGGCACCGCGAGCAGCGTCCGCAGCCCCTCGCCGAGCACGAACATGTCGTAGTCGTGGGTGATCTGCTGCGAGGTGCGGTAGTTGTTGGTCATCCGCGGACGCAGCTCTGTCATAGCCCGCCCGCCGAGGCCGCGATCAGGGCGCACCCGCAGGCCGTCCAGGCTCCGCGTGCGGTTGCCGACGATGCTGGTGACCGAGACGACGCCGCGCTCCACCAGGCCGCCGAACGCGACGGGGAACCGGGTACGGCGAGAGAGCTCGCGCACCGCTCCGGCGACGAGTTGCTCTTCTGACTCCAGCTGCGAAGTCGTGTTCACCGAGTACCAACTTTCGGGGGTGACGACAGCGTTCCCCCCTTTCGTAGCGTCGACCCTATCACCCGTGCGGCACGTCCGTGCGTGCCAATGACATGCGGCAAGGAGGCCTCATGACAGATCTCAATGACCCCGTTCCCCCGGATGGGATCGACTACATCGCGATGCAGGAATCGGAGCAGTTCCAGACGCTCAAGAAGACGCAGCGCTCGTTCATCTTCCCGCTCGCGGCGTTCTTCCTCATCTGGTACTTCGCCTATGTGCTGCTCGCCGCTTTCGCGACGGACTTCATGAGCCAGCGAGTGTGGGGCGACATCACCGTCGGCCTGCTTTTCGGTCTCGGACAATTCGTCACCACATTCGTGATCACGATGTGGTATGTCTCGTTCGCCAACAAGAGGCTCGACCCGCAGGCATCCGCCATCAGAGATGAACTCGAGAAGGTGCAGGCCGACGCATGAACATCCATTCCGCAGTCACCACCGTCGAGAACAATCCGGTCCTGAACATCGCCATCTTCGGCGCATTCGTCGCGGTCACGCTGTTCATCGTGATCCGAGCGAGCCGGAACAACAAGACCGCCGCTGACTACTACGCTGCCGGTCGCTCGTTCAGCGGCCCGCAGAACGGGTTCGCCATCGCCGGGGACTATCTGTCTGCGGCATCCTTCCTCGGCATCTGCGGCGCGATCGCCGTGAACGGCTACGACGGGTTCCTGTACTCGATCGGATTCCTGGTCGCCTGGCTGGTCGCGCTGCTGCTGGTCGCGGAGATGATGCGCAACACCGGCAAGTTCACGATGGCCGACGTGCTCTCCTTCCGTCTCAAGCAGCGGCCGGTGCGCATGGCCGCGGCGATCACGACCCTCGTGGTCTGCTTCTTCTACCTGCTCGCGCAGATGGCGGGTGCGGGCGGCCTCGTCTCGCTGCTGCTGGGCATCGACAGCCACATCGGACAGTCGATCGTGATCGCCGTCGTCGGCGTGCTGATGATCGTGTACGTGCTGATCGGCGGCATGAAGGGCACCACGTGGGTGCAGATCGTGAAGGCTGTTCTTCTGATCGCCGGGGCGATCGCCATGACGATCTGGGTCCTCGCGCTGAACGGCTTCAATCTGAACACGCTGCTCGAGTCGGCGGTCGCCGAGGCTCCCGCAGGCGACAAGATCCTCGGTCCCGGCCTGCAGTACGGCGCGAACCCGGTCGACTTCCTGTCGCTCGGCATGGCACTGGTGCTCGGCACCGCCGGGCTGCCGCACGTGCTGATGCGCTTCTACACGGTCCCGACCGCGAAGGAGGCCCGTCGCTCGGTGGTCTGGGCGATCTGGCTGATCGGCATCTTCTACCTGCTGACTCTGGTGCTCGGCTACGGCGCCGGTGCGCTGGTCGGCCCGGAGAACATCCTCGCGGCACCGGGCGGCGTGAACTCCGCTGCGCCGCTGCTCGCGCAGGCGCTCGGCGGCCCGATCCTGATGGGCTTCATCTCCGCGGTCGCGTTCGCGACGATCCTCGCGGTCGTCGCCGGTCTCACGATCACCGCCGCCGCCTCGTTCGCGCACGACATCTACGCGAACGTGATCAAGCGCGGCAAGAAGGGCGACGGAGTCTCCGACCCGAACGGCGAGGTGAAGGTCGCACGCCGCACGGTGATCGTGATCGGCATCGTGGCGATCGTCGGCGGTATCGGCGCGCAGGGTCAGAACATCGCGTTCCTCGTGGCGCTCGCCTTCGCCGTCGCGGCCTCGGCGAATCTGCCGACCATCCTGTACTCGCTGTTCTG
>JAITUD010000530.1 GCA_031286555.1 Microbacterium sp.
CTCTTGTGAGATGTGTCGATCGCGCATACGTTTACCTGCGTGGAACAGATAGACGTCATCACCGCCATCTCGCATCCGCTGCGACGGCGCATCATCGACCGCCTGCTGCTGCACGGCCCGACGCAGGTCGGCACCTTCGCGCGCGCCTTCGACGTCCAGGTCGGCAGCATCAGCCACCACCTGCGGATGCTGCAGAAGGCGGGCGTCGTCGAGCAGGTCGACGACCCCTCGGGCGACAGGCGCACCAGTTGGTGGCAGCTGAGCCGGCGGTCGTTCTCGTGGTCCTCGGAGGACTTCGACTCGCCCTCCGACGCGCTGCTGGCCCGTGAGGCGCAGCGTGCGAACCTGCGCAACCAGCTCGATCGCCTGAAGCGCTGGTACCGGGACTCCGACAGCAGCGACTGGTCGGGGTTCAACACCGACACTCTCGCGTGGGCCACACAGGACGAGCTGCTCGACCTGCAGGAGCGGCTGCTGCGAATGCTCGACGAGTGGAGATCCGACATCGACGGCGACGACGGGCGGGAGCGGACGCCCGTCTACTTCTTCGCCCACGGATTCCCGACGGAGGTATGACATGACGACCGCAGAACCCACGATGCTGCGCACGCCGCCGGCATTCGCACGCGACCGGATGGTGCAGGCCTGGCTGGTCATCAAGGCGCTGTCGGATGCCGGTGATGCGATCTTCACGATCGCCTTCGCCTGGACCGCCGTGCAGATCGCCTCCCCCGCTGTCGCCGGCCTCGTCGTCGCCGCGGGCACCATCCCGCGCGCAGTGGTGCTCCTGATCGGCGGTGCCTACGCCGACAGGGCGGATGCCAGGCGGCTGATGATCCTGTTCAACGCGCTGCGCGTCGTCGTGCTGGTCACGGTCGCCGTGTGGTGCCTGGCTGCGCAGCCGACGGTCGCCCTTCTGCTGATCGCGAGCATCGCCTTCGGACTGTGCGATGCGTTCTTCGAGCCCGCAGCGGGAACCATGCCCCGTCAGCTCGTCGCCCCCGCGGACCTGCCGGCCTACGCCGCGCTCAGCCAGACCCTCTCGCGTCTGGGCACGATGGCGGGCTCCGCTGCAGGCGGATTCCTGGTCGCCGCATACGGGATCACCGGGAGCGCCGGCCTGAACACCCTGACCTACGTGGTCGTGATCGTCTTCATCGTGCTGTGGCTGCGGCCGCGGTTCGCACTCCCCCGTGCGTCCAAGGAGCAGAGCGTCCTGCGCGGTGTCGCCGACGGGTTCCGGCACCTCGGCCGGGAGCGCGCGACGCGCACACTCGTGATCGCGCTGTCCGGGCTCAACCTCGCCGTGGGACCGGCGCTCGCCATCGGGCTGCCGCTGCTGGCCACCTCGCGCGGCTGGGGCGCGGGCGCCGTCGGCGTCTTCGAGGCGCTCGTCGGCGGAGGCGCGATGGCCGGCGCCCTGACAGTGGTGCGCTGGCGCCCCCGTCACGAGGCGATCGGTGGGTTCGCCGCACTGATGGTGCAGGGGGCCGGGATCGTCAGTCTCGGACTCGGGAACCGGTTCGTCGTGGGCGCCGGCTGCCTGGCGATCGGTTTCACCGCGGGGTACGCCTCCTCCCTTCTCGGCGCGACCTTCGCCGCGACCGCCGCACCCGACTACCTGGGCCGGCTCGGATCGATCCTCCGGCTCGGCGACGACTGCCTCATGCCTGCAGGCATGGCGATCTTCGGCGCGCTGGCCGGCGTCCTCCCGCTGTGGGTGCCGTTCGCGATCTTCGGCGGCGCGATGGCGCTGCTGATGATCATCCCGCTGCGCAATCCTCAGCTCCGCAGCCTGTCGCTGCGGACGGAGAAGGAGCCCGAAGCCGAGCCCGTGCCCGAGCCCGAGTCCGCACCGGAGGTCTGAGCATTCCGCGGCCGGCATACGGCCCGACCCTAGAATCTCGGCATGAGCAGCGCCGCCCGTACTCCGACACGCACCGTGCCTGCAGGCCGGGATCTGACGCTCGACCTGGTGCGTGTCGCCTGCGTCGTACTGGTCGTCTTCGCGCACATCCTGTTCAGCGGCGTGGGCCGCGGGTCGGACGGCTCGATCCTGATCGAGCGCACCGTCGAGCAGCAGACCTGGTTCGACGTCGCGAGCTGGATCGCCGACATCATGCCGCTGTTCTTCGTGGTCGGCGGCTTCGCCGCCCGGGCCGGCTGGGCATCGGCGCAGAAGCGCGGCGTCACCGAGGACGAGTTCGTGCGGGTCCGGCTCGCTCGTCTGGCCCGACCGGCGCTGCCGCTGTTCGTCTTCTTCAGCGTGGCGCTCGGGGCGGCACGCATGCTCGGCATCGATCCGACCCTCGTCGACACGGTCGCGATCGGGGTGGGCTCACCGCTGTGGTTCCTCGCCGCGTACATCACCGCACAGGCTCTGGCACCGACGATGATGCGCCTGCACGCACGGTACGGCGGACGCGTCCTGGTCGTGCTGTTCGCGTGCGTCGTGCTCGTCGACCTGCTGCGGTTCGGGCTGGTGCGCGGCGTGCTGGGTGTGCACTCGCTCCCGCCCGACCACTACGGCGTGGGCGACGAGCTCGCGGGCATCCCCAACGTGCTGTTCGTCTGGCTGTTCTGCCAGCAGGTGGGCTTCTTCCTCTACGACGGCTGGTTCCGTCGCCGCAGCGCCTGGCTGCTCATCGCGCTGATGGCCGGCGGGTACGGCCTCGCCGTGGCATCCGTCCCCCTGATGGGCTATTCATGGAACATGCTGGCGAACCAGTGGCCGCCGACGCTGCCGCTGGCGATCCTCGCGATCGTGCAGGCCGCCGGGCTCACCCTGCTGCACAGACCGCTCACCGCGCTGACGAGGGTACGGGCCGTGCAGGGGATGATGCTGCTGATCGGATCGCGTCTGATGACGGTCTACCTGTGGCATCTGCCCGTCGTCATGATCCTCATCGGCATCGAACTGCTCCTGCCGATCCCGATGCCTGCTCCCGGTGGCGCACTGTGGTGGTGGACGCGGGTGCCCTTCCTGCTGCTGGTGCTCGCCGTCGTCTGGATGCTGTCGATCCCGCTGGCGCGCTTCGAGAAGGTGCCACCGCTCGGAGCGCCTCGCCTGCAGATCGCGACGCCACTCGCCGTGGTCCTCTTCCTGCTGCCGCCGCTCGCGATCTCGGCCTACGGCCTGGATCTGCCCCTGGCGGCGGCCGGTCTCGTGCTGACCGTCACCGCTCTCTGGCTGACCGGTGGGTTCGGGTCACGGGAGCGAGCCGTATCCTGACCGCATGCGGATCCTGATCGCCGAGGACGACGCGCGACTGCGCTCCCTGCTGGAGCGCGCGCTGCGCGAGAGCGGATACGTGGTCAGCGCCCACACTGACAGCGACTCCGCCCTGTTCGAGATCGAGACGGACGCCGCGGATCTGCTCGTCCTCGACATCATGCTGCCCGGCTCGATGGACGGCGTCGCCCTGTGCCGCAGGGTCCGCGAGAGCGACACGTCGACGCCGATCCTGCTGCTCACCGCACTGGACGCGCCGTCGCACCGGGTGGCCGGACTGGACTCCGGTGCCGACGACTACCTGACCAAGCCGTTCCATCTGCCCGAACTGCTGGCGCGCGTGCGCGCACTGCTCCGACGCGCTCCTCTGGCAGTCTCCCCCGTGCTCGAGGTCGCCGGGGTGTCCCTCGACCCGGCCAGTCGCACTGTGACGAGGGACGGCAGGCCGATCGACCTGACGGCACGGGAGTTCGCCGTCCTCGAGCTGCTGATGCGCAACCCCGAGCGGGTGGTCTCGACGTCGGAGTTCATCGATCACGCCTGGGACGCCCACTACGACGGGTACAGCAACGTCGTCGCGTCGACGATCCGGCACCTGCGCGGAAAGCTGTCCCTGCCCGGCAGACCCGACCCGATCACCACTCGACGCGGCAGCGGCTACGTCTTCGGCACCACCGCTGAGGGCGGATCACGATGATCATCCGCCGGGCGACGCTGCGCCTCACCGTGCTGTACTCCGCGATCATCATCGGGGTCGTCGCGGTGTTCGCGATCGGCGTCGGGCTGTACGCGACGATCGCCTTCGACGTGGAGATCCCCGGCGCGACCGAAGAGGCACTCGATCGCGCCGATGTGACGCTGCGAGCCGCACTGCTGATCTGCTTCGGCGCCGTCGTCGTGCTCGCGCCGCCGGTGAGCTACCTTCTCGCGAGGAACGCGCTGCGGCCGGTGCGCGCCAGTCTGGAGGCCCAGCAGGCCTTCGTCGACGACGCCTCGCACGAGCTGCGCACACCGATCGCCGTCGCCCAGGGCGAGCTCGAGCTCGCTCTGCTGCGACCGCGGGACGGTGAGGAGTACCGGACCGCGATCGGCACGGCGCTGGACGCGCTCGGCGAACTCGATGCCCTCACCCGCGACCTGCTGCTGCTCGCCCGCGACGAGCGTCTGCCGGAACCCGGACCGGAGACCACCCCGGACGCGCTCGGACAGCAACTGCTGCAGGCGCTGCCCGCGGAGGTGCGCCCCCGCGTGCGGCTCCGCGCGCAGGGGTCGGAGATCCGGCTCGCGCAGCCCGAGCTGATCACGCGGGCCGCCGCCAACCTGGTCGAGAACGCCGCCAAGTACTCGGATGCCGCGCAACCGATCGACGTGACGTATGCACGCGACCACGACGGGCTCCGCATCATCGTGACCGACCGAGGGCCGGGGATGCCGCCGGAGGACGCCGCGCGGGCCTTCGACCGGTTCTGGCGCGCGGATGCGACCAGAAGCACGCCCGGGCACGGCATCGGGCTCTCGCTGGTGCGCAGGATCGCGGAGCTGCACGGCGGTCGAGCGCGCCTGCAGAGCACGCCGGGCAAGGGGACGACTGCGACGATCACGCTCCCCGATACCGAGGCATAGTCGCGTCACAGCTTCTCGTCACGCTCCCGTCACGAAGGCCTCCCTAGCGTTGGCTCTGCGGTCGTCCGAAGCGGACACCGGAGAAGGGAGCACTCATGATGAGCAGCACGCAACGCCGAATGCTGAACAAGGTGCCAGAGGTCACTCTGCTGTTCTGGCTGGTGAAGATGATGTCGACGACCGTCGGCGAGACGGGCGCTGACCTGCTCTCGGGAACGCTCGGCTGGGGAATGGGCATCACCACCGCGGTCGTCGGCGTGCTCCTTGCCGTCGCGCTCGTCGCCCAGTTCCGTGCCAGGGCGTACTCGCCGGTCCGGTACTGGATCGTGGTCGTCCTGATCTCGGTCGCCGGCACCCTGGCCAGCGACATGCTCACCGACGTCGCCGGTGTGCCGCTGGGCGTGACCACCACGGTCTTCGCCGTCGTCCTGGCCGCTGTCTTCCTGATCTGGTGGCTGCAGGAGCGCACCCTGTCGATCCATTCCATCGACACCCCGAAGCGCGAGGCGTTCTACTGGGCTGCGATTCTGGTGACCTTCGCGCTCGGAACCGCCGGAGGCGACCTGCTGGGCGAGGCGCTGAACCTCGGCTACGCGCTCTCCGCCGCGGTGTTCCTGGCCGCCCTGCTGCTCGTCGCCCTCGCCAGGTTCACGTTCGGCCTGAACGCGGTGCTGGCCTTCTGGACGGCCTACGTGCTCACCCGGCCGCTCGGCGCCTCGCTGGGCGACCTGCTGTCGCAGCCGGTCGCCGACGGCGGGCTCGGGTTCGGAACGATCCCGGTCAGCATCGCGTTCACCGCGTGCATCATCGCCGCCGTCGCGTGGTTCGCGCGCGAACAGCGCAGGGTCATCGCCCCGAAGGTCATCACGGCCTCGCTCGCCGCCGACCGGATGCCCGCGTGAGCACACGCACCGAACACCCCGTGCGGTCGCGACCCGATGCGGCCGCACGGGGGCGCGCACCCGGGCTGCTCTGGCCCGGGTCTCCGCGCTCGCTGCGCCGTGCGGCATCCGTCGCCGTGGCGGGCATCCTGCTGACGCTGATCGGCGGGCTGCTGCTGCGCGGCAGCACCGCCGAGTTCGGAACCGTGCTCGCGCTGAACGCCCTTCGCGTTCCCGGTGCCGACGGACTCGCGGAGGCGGTGGGCACCGGGCTGGGCCCGGCAT
>JAITUD010000026.1 GCA_031286555.1 Microbacterium sp.
CTGGCGGGAGCCCGGAGCGCCAGCGGAGGGCGGGGACATGTCTCCCCGGATGTGCCCATCGCGGAGCGACCGCCCACGAGAGGAACGCCCTTCGTCTCGCTCCGCTCGCTCAGGACCCGGCGCGGCTCAGGACCCGGCCCGCAGCCAGCGCGCCGCTTCGACCGCCCAGTACGTCAGCACAGCATCCGCCCCCGCGCGCCGGATCGACAGCAGCGACTCCAGCACGGCGGCTCGCCGATCGATCCAGCCGTTCGCCGCGGCCGCCTCGATCATGGCGTACTCGCCCGACACCTGGTATGCCCACACCGGAATATCGACGGCGTCCCGAACCTCGCGCAGCACGTCGAGGAACGCCATCGCCGGCTTGACCATGACGATGTCCGCGCCCTCCTGCTGGTCGACGACGGCCTCGCGCACGCCCTCGCGGCGGTTGCCCGGGTCGAGCTGGTAGGTGCGGCGGTCGCCCTGCAGCTGCGAGTCGACGGCCTCGCGGAACGGCCCGTAGAAGGCGCTCGCGTACTTGGCCGCGTAGGCGAGCAGCAGCACGTCCTGGAAGCCCTCTGCGTCGAGCGCGGCGCGCAGGTGGGCGACCTGGCCGTCCATCATGCCGCTGAGCCCGAGCAGGTGCGATCCGGCGCGGGCCTGGGCGAGCGCCATGGCCGCGTACCGCTCCAGCGTCGCGTCGTTGTCGACGGACCCGTCGGATGCCAGCACTCCGCAGTGCCCGTGGTCGGTGAACTCGTCCAGGCAGAGGTCGGTCTGCACGACGAGCGCGTCACCCACCTCGGCGACGACCGCCTCGGTCGCGAGGTTGAGGATGCCGCGGGGATCGTCGGCCCCTGATCCGTCGGCGTCGCGCACCGCGGGCACGCCGAACAGCATGAGGCCGCCGACTCCGGCATCCGCCGCATCCGCCGCCGCTGCGCGCAGCGAGTCGAGCGAGTGCTGGACGACGCCGGGCATCGAGCCGATCGGCGCGGGCTCGCCGAGTCCCTCGCGCACGAACATCGGCAGCACCAGCTGCCGTGCCTCGAGCGAGGTCTCGCGCACGAGCGCGCGCATCGGCGCGGACTGCCGCAGTCGCCTCAGTCGGGTCTCGGGAAAGCTCATCACAACCACCTCATGGGAGCCGAACGGCGCCCCCAGCCTGTTCGAACCCGCGAAACGCTCCCACCGTGGACGGTCGGGAGGCTCACGGCGCGAACTCGTCGGCCGCGTGCGGGAGAGTGAAATGCGAGACGACCTCGATCAGGGCGTCGACGGTCTGCTTGTCGGCGATCGCCCAGATCGGCAGACCCACCTTGCGGGCATCGGTCGCGGTGCGCGGACCGATCGCCGCGAGCAGCGTGGTGTCGGGGATCTCGGGGAACTGCTCGCGCACCTGCCGCGCCACCGATCCGCTGGTGATGAGGATCGCGTTGATACGGCCGTTGAGCACATCGCGGTGAATGCGGTCGGTGACCGGAACCCCCACGGTGCGGTAGGCGACGATGCTGTCGACCAGATGCCCCGCCTCCGAGAGCATGTCAGTGAGCACCGGCTTCGCGATCTCGCTGCGCAGCGTCAGGATGCGTCGCGGCTCGTCCTCGAGCGCGATGATCTGCTCGGCCATGCCCGCCGCGGAGTTGTCCGACTCCGGGATCATCTCCACTTCATAGCCGACCGCCTGCAGCGCGGCCGCCGTGGTCTCGCCCACAGCGGCCACCTTGGTACCGCGCGGGATGCTGATCCGATGGGCGAAGAGAACATCGACCGTGGTCGCGCTCGTGATGGTCAGCCAGTCGTAGTCGCCGGCCTCGAGGCGGGCAAGCGCGTCGTCGAGAGTCTGCTGGTCGGTCGTCGGGGCGAAGTTGATCAGCGGTGCGACCACCGGAACGGCACCCTGCGCACGCAGGCTCGCCGCGACCCCGTCACCCCATGGACCGCCGCGGGGCACGAGGACGCGCCAGCCGCTCAAAGGCTTGTCCGGCGGGGCCGGGATCGAATCGGTAGAAGTCATTCAGCATCACTCTCGCGGGAGGAGGTCGGCCGCTCCCTGTTCGAGCAGCCGATGAGCCGCAGACATGCCGAATGCGCGCGCCGCGTGCATCGGGTCTGCACCACCGGCAGCATCCGCGCCGTTGCCGCTGCCGTTCCGACGAATATACCCCTCGTCCAGGATCTCTGTGACTTCGAAGTCGATCCGGCGACTGCCGTCGGGGGCGAACACGGCCGCCTGCAGGTGCAGCCCGGCATCCGTCTGCACCGCGTGCGCGGCCATCGGCGCCTGGCATCCGGCGTCGAGTCCGGCGAGAACCGCTCGCTCCGCCGTGACCGCGATCCGGGTGGCCGTGTCGTCGAGCTCTGCGAGCCAGCCGAGCAGCTCGGCCGGTGCATCCTCAGTGGTCTCGACCGCGAGCGACCCCTGCCCCGGCGCCGTCGGCCACTCGGCCAGCGCGAGCTCCTCGCGGCGCAGCGGGCTGTCGGCGCCGAGGCGCGAGAGACCGGCGGCGGCGAGGATCACGGCATCCAGTTCACCTGACGCCACGCGCTCGAGCCTGGAGTCGACGTTGCCGCGGATGTCGATGACCTCCACTCCCGGGTTGCGGCGGCGCACCTGCGCGATGCGACGCGGGGCTCCCGTGCCGACCCGGCTGCCGGCGGGCAGCTCGGCCAGCGGGGTGCCGTCGCGCGTGATCACGACGTCGCGTGCGTCGACGCGGGGCGGCATGGCCGCGATGACGAGGCCCGCCGGCTGCGCGGTGGGCAGGTCCTTCAGCGAGTGCACCAGCAGATCGCACTCCCCGCGCAGCAGGGCCTCGCGCAATCGGGTGGCGAAGACGCCCTGGCCGCCGATCTCGGAGAGGGATGCCCGGTTCGTGTCGCCCTCGGAGGTGATCGGCACCAGCTCGACCGGATGCCCCGAGATCTCCTGCAGCGCGACGGCGACGTGGCCGGACTGGGCCTGGGCGAGCGCGCTGCGACGGGTTCCGAGACGGATGACGGTGCTCATCGGTTCACTGCAGGACGTCGGCGATCTCGTCGAGGCGCAGGCGGCGTCCGGTGTAGAACGGCACCTCCTCCTTCACATACCGACGGGCGTCGGTGTAGCGGAGGTCGCGCATCAGGTCGACGAGCTCGGTGACGTCGTCCGCCTCGAGCGGCAGCAGCCACTCGTAGTCGCCGAGCGCGAACGCGGCGACGGTGTTCGCGATGACGCCGGTGAACGCGGCGCCCTTGCGACCGTGGTCGGCCAGCATCTTGCGACGGTCGGCCTCGTCGGCCAGGTACCACTCGGGCGTGCGCACGAACGGGTAGAGGCAGAGCCACTGCTTGGGCTCGATGCCGCGGAGGAAGCCGGGCACGTGCTGGCGGTTGAACTCGGCGTCGCGGTGCACGCCCATGACGTTCCACACGGGCAGCAGGGGGCTGAGCAGCTCGGTGCGGCGCAGCCGGCGCAGTGCGCGCTGCAGGTCTTCGGCAGTGGGGCCGTGCAGCCACACCATGAGGTCGGCTTCGGCCTTCAGACCGCTGACGTCGTAGAAGCCGCGGACGGTGACGCCGGAGTCCTCGATGTGACCGACGATCGTCTCGAGCTCCGTCGAGTCGGGGTCTGCGTGCGGTGCGTCGGGGTTGCGCCCCCACACCGCCCAGAGGGTGAAGCCGGAAGGGGAGGATTCGGTCTCATCGGACATGCCTCCAGTCTGCCCCTTCGGGGCGGAGACGGCGAACCCGCCCTCGTCTCGCTTCGCTCTCTCAGGAACCGGGGCGTCAGCGCGATGCAGCGCGGGCGATCACCCAGACGAGTCCGCCGACGGTGACCGCGACGCCGATCACGGCCGCGACGGCACCGACCGGATTCTTCTTCGCGAACACGCGAGCCTTCGCGATGCCGCGCTGCGAGGCCTGCTCGACACGGCGGGGCACGTTGGCCTTGACCTCGATCGCGGCCAGCGCCGCCTTCAGCTCGGCACGCGCCGACGCCACCGGGTCGGTGATGCCGTCGGCCACGGCCGTGCGGGGCAGCGGAGTCTGCTCAGAATTCGTCATCAGCGACCTCCCGGGGGCGCTCGTCGCCGGCCTCGCGCACGAGGCGGATGTCGGTGGAAACGGACTGCGCGGGGTTCTCGCGCTTCATCACCTTGCGGAACCGCAGCAGACCGAGCAGGCCGAACACGAGCACGGCCAGGATCAGGATGCCGAAGACGACCAGCGCGGCGGCCCACACGGGCATCCAGGATGCGAAGCCGGCGACCGCGAACGTCAGGATGACCGGGATCGCCCAGAACAGGAAGAACAGCGCGACGACGAACCAGAGGCTCCCCATCCCGGCATCCTTGGAGGTCTTCTGCACCCACGCCTTGGCGTGGTCGATCTCGGCCTTGACCAGGTTCGAGACCAGGTCCGGCATGTCGCCGAGCAGCGTCAGCAGACTGTCGTCGGCGCGATCCCGATACCCCCGGGCCATGTCAGTCGTCCTTGCTCTTCTTCGCGGCTTTGGCCTTCGCCTTCACCGCGTCCTCCGCGGCATCCGCGACATCGTCGGCGGCATCCTTCGCGGTGTCGATCACGGTGTCGAGCTTCTGGCCGGGCGTGCCGGCGGTCGACGCCGAGCGCACCACGCGCACCGCGCCGTCCCAGAGCGCCTGCGGCACCGCCGCGGCCTTCGCCTTGGCGTAGTCCTGCACCCGGGTGACCTGCTGCTGCACGGGGTCGAGGTGCCAGACCTTCAGCCACTGCGTCTTGATCTGCTCATAGCGCTCGCGGCCCGCACGGGTGCCGAGCACATAACCCACGCCGAGTCCGACGACGAGTCCGATCTTCCCCTTCATCGGGGGCCTCCTGACTGTTGTTGCGACTGGCGGCGGCGGCCGGCCAGGACTCCCAGCGTAACGCTGTATTCCGTTTTCGGCATCTACCGGTGCGAGGTTGCCGTCACATCAGCCGAACAGGAGGGTTCGGCGCAGCCGGTCGGTCTCGGAGACCGCATCAGGCACGACCTGCGCGAGGCCGGTTCCGGCCAGCCAGGCGCCCACCGCCGCGACGCCCGGGATCGCGCGCACGGCCGCCCGAGCGGCGGCGCGCCGCTCGGCGGACCCGATGACGGATGCCGGCTGGGCCTGCACATGGCGCGTACGATGCGCGGCGACCAGCTGCTCCGGGCGCAGCGTCACGCCGAGCATCGCGGATGCCTGGTCGAGGGCCAGCTGCGCGGCATCCGCGTCGTCGAGTGCGGCGGTGGCGGGCGCCTCGCCCTGACTGCCGAACGAGACCCGCACGATCTGGCGACCTGCGGCGGCCTCCCGCAGCCAGCCCCACTTGACGGTCGAGTGCGTGAGCGCCTTCGCGATGCGGCTGCCCGGCACCGTGAGCACGCCGGTGCCGCGCGGCGCGGAATCGAGCTCCGGCGCGTCCAGCACCAGCGTGACGATCTCGATCTCGGGCGCGAGGGCCGGCTCGCCGAGGTCGGCGTGCCCCGCGAGCAGTGCCCGTGCGGCGGACTCGGAGGTCGCGATGACCACGGCGTCCGCCCGCAGGATCTCGGACTCGGGGGTACCCTCATCGGTGATGCTCAGGTCGCGATCCGTTCCGCTCTCCACGTCGGATTCCGGGACGAACGGCGACTCGAGCGAGGGTTCGACGTCGATCTGAGCGACGCACACCTCCCACGCACTGCCGTCGCGCTCAAGCTTCTCGACGTGCGCGCCGGTGCGGATCTCGACGCCGAGCTCCTCGAGGTCAGCGCGCAGCGCGTCGACCAGGGTGCTCATGCCGCCGACGAGTCCCTCGACGGCCGAGCCGGGCGCCGTGCCCTTCTGCTCCCGCTCGCCGCGCAGTACCGCGACCGCGCCGGAGAGCGAGCCGACGCGGGTGAGCGCCGCGCTCAGCCCTGGTGCGACAGCCTCGACGTCGACGTCGTCCGGGTGCGCGGAGTAGACGCCGGCGGTGACAGGGGCGACCAGCCGGTCGCGCGCCTTCTCGCCCATCCGCGTGGCGACGAGCTTCCCGAGGCTCTTCT
>JAITUD010000176.1 GCA_031286555.1 Microbacterium sp.
CGACGCTTCGGCAAGTACCTCGGGTTCGACCTGGGCGGGCAGTGGCTGGTGCTGAGCTTCGGGCGCAACGGCTGGGTGCGCTGGCGGCCGGGCGGCACGCCCGATCGGGATGCCCCCGGCTACGCCGTCGGGGCCCTCACCCTCGACGACGGCGCCCTGCTGGAGATCTCCGAGACCGGGGATTTCCTGGCGGTCGCCGTCTGGGTGGTGGATGCGCCGGACGATGTCGCGGGTGTCGCCGACCTCGGTCCCGACCCGATCTCACCCGACTTCACGCCGGCCGATCTCGAGCGCGTGATGGGCACCCGACGCAAGCAGATCAAGGCGCTGCTGCAGGAGCAGCGGTCGATCGCCGGCATCGGCAACGCGTACTCCGACGAGATCCTGCATCGGGCCCGGCTGTCGCCCGCCGTGCATGCCGCAGCGCTGACTTCTGAGGAGCGCGAGCGGCTCTGTCGGGCGACTGTCGAAGTGATGCGGGGCGCGGTCGCCGACCGGCGCGGTGTGCCCGCCGATCGTCTGAAGCAGACCAAGATCGCCGCGATGGCCGTGCACGGCAGGGGAGGGAAGGCCTGCCCGGTGTGCGGCGACACCATCGTGGATCATGTCTTCGGCGGGGCATCCGCCCAGCTCTGCCCGACCTGCCAGGCCGAAACGGCCTGACCGGTCAGCCCTGCCGGCGCCTGACCAGCGAGGGCAGGCCGATCCACAGCACGAGGATAAGGACGACGCCGACGATCGCCGAGGACACCGCTGCGGTGCGTCCCAGCGTCACGTCGAGGATGAGCGCGGTCACGCCGACCGTGAGAGCGCCGATCACCACGAGATTCGCCTTCACGAGGGCGTTCGCGATGCGCACCAGCTCGGGCTTGCGGTGCTGATGGAACAGCAGCCGGTGCAGCCCGACCGGTGCGAGCGCCAGCACGGTCGCGGTCGCCGCTGCGAGCACGAGGGCGATGTACAGGATGCGCTGCTGATCGCTGAGTTCGGTGAACCGGGGCTGGAACGCCACGGCCAGGAGGAACCCGGTCAGCACCTGGGTGCCGGTCTGCATCACCCGGAGCTCCTGCATGAGCTCGTTCCAGTTGCGGTCGGCCCGTCCCTCAGGCGACTCGACGCGACCGGGGTCGTCGGCCGCCGTCATCGGCCCGCACGCAGCTCGGCGGCGAGCGAGGGGTCGAGGCCGGGTTCCTCGTCGACGGGCACGGCGAGCGCGAGCAGGGCCCGGCTGAAGTAGTTGCGCGCGGCCGCCGCAAGGGTGATGTCGACGATCTGCCGGTCGTCGAAGCCCGCGTCGCGCAGAGCCTGGGAATCGGCGTCCGTCATCGACGGCGCATCGGAGGAGAGCAGGGCGGCGTAGCGGATCACGGCCTGTTCGGCCTCGGTGAAGCCCGAGTCGTCGCCGCGCGCGAAGGCATGCATCCCCGCCTCATCCGTCACGCCGGCACGGAGCGCCTTGCGCGCGTGGCCCAGCATGCAGTGCGGCGACCCGATGGCCCGAGCGGCCCCCAGCGTCGCGGCCTCGTACACCCGGATCCCGATGGAGGGCACGACGGCATGGATCAGCGCTTCGAACGCCGCATACGCATCGGGGTTCGTCGCCATCGCGGCGGTGTGACCGAACACGAAGCCGTCGGCCTCGATGTCGTCCGCGTACATCTCGGCGACCTTGCCGGTCGCGCCCTCGGCCGCGGGAGGAGTGATGATCATGCCCGGCACGGTACTCGCAGCCGCAGAGGAACGGAAGGGCTCGGAGCCCTCCCGTCCTGGCAGGCGTACCATCGAGGGATGACCACGCACGGCAGCACCACGGATTCCGCGCACGAGCAGCAGTCGCCGCTCGCGCCGCTGACGCTTCTCGGCGCCGCGGATCCCTCCGCGGGCCTGTGCGTCGACGGGTTCTGCGTCCTCCCCGGCGCTCAGCGCGAAGAGGACGCAGACTAGGCCGTCATCCGCCGATCAGTGCCCGCCGTGCGCGGGTACCTCTGCGCCATCGCCCGTGCCTTCGTCCTCCGGCTTGCGGATCAGGAAGGCGCCGATGATCGTGACGGTCGCGATGACCGCGGCGATCGTGAACGCCACCCGTGACCCGGCGGCCACGGCGGCGGGTGCCTGAGGGCCGCCGTTCGCAGCGGCGACGGCGGTGAAGATCGCCATCATCACCGCGATGCCGGCCGCGCCGGCCACCTGCTGCACAGTGCCGATGACCGCGCTGCCGTAGGAGTAGAACTTCGGCGACAGCGAGGCGAGCGACGCGGTGAACAGCGGCGTGAACGAGAGCGCCAGTCCGATCGACAGCAGGGTCTGCGCGATCGCCACCACCCACACCGAGGTGCCGGTGCCGAGCGTCGTGTAGAACCACAGCATCGAGGCGGCCAGGATCGAGCCGGGGATCAGCAGGATCCGGGTGCCTCGGGCGTCGTAGATGCGACCGATCACCGGGCCCAGCAGACCCATCGCGAGAGCGCCGGGGAGCATCACCAGACCGGCATCGGTCGGTGCGATCTCGAGACCGTCCTGCAGGAACAGCGGGATCACCGTGATGGCGCCGAAGAAGGCCAGCGACAGCAGGAACATCTGCGCCATCGACAGCGAGAAGTCCTTCGAGCGGAAGATGCGCAGGTCGAGCAGGGCGTCGTCCTCGCGCTGCAGCACCACCTGGCGCCGCAGGAACAGGCCGAGGCCGACGACGCCGACCACGAGCGAGATCGCCATCGGCGCCCAGCTGACGCCCGAACCGAGTCCGCCGATCTGGCTGAGGCCGAACACGAGACCGCCGAAGCCGAAGGCCGAGAGCACGACCGACAGCACGTCGATCGGCGCGTGCGTGGTCTCGCCGACATTGGTCAGCCAGCGCCA
>JAITUD010000282.1 GCA_031286555.1 Microbacterium sp.
GGCCTGCAGGTCTTCCCCGACGTGGTTCCCGACGACCTGGTCGCCTCGGTCGAGCCCGAGCTCTCGCTGCGCTGATCCCGGATGCGACGCAGCGAGTTCCTGCGCGCCGTCGACGACGAGTTCGGCACGCGCGCCACGGCGCTGACTCAGGACCTCGTCCTGGGCGGCATCGGCCGCACCGCGATCGAGGCGCTGGATGCGGGTGTGCCGCCGCGTGATATCTGGCTCGCGCTGTGCGAAGAGGCCGACGTTCCGGCGAGCCGCCGCTACGGCGTGGGGCGTCTGGAGCCCCGCAAGCGCTGACGGAGACGTCCGCACTTCTGATCGATGCTCGGACGGCGTGTCGTCGAATAAGTGTTCGACAGGCGCGTATCGTTCTGCACAGATGGATTCCGGCTGGACCTTCCCACAGAAGGGGGTATCGCCGACTCGATGTCGGTGGCCCCTCCTACGGTGAAGGACATGGCCTGAGCCATACGCCTTGTCTCAGATCCAGCCCCGCCGGGGTCGGACGCGACAGCCTACAGGCGGCAGAACTCGAGTACGAAGGAGCACGTCATGCCCTCACCCGCAGACCGCGAGAAGGCCCTGGAATCCGCCCTCTCCCAGATCGACCGCCAGTTCGGAAAGGGCTCGGTCATGCGACTGGGCAGCGACGAGCGCGCACCGGTCGAGGTCATCCCCACCGGATCGATCGCGCTGGACGTCGCCCTCGGCATCGGGGGACTGCCGCGCGGCCGCATCATCGAGATCTACGGTCCCGAGTCCTCGGGTAAGACCACGCTGACCCTGCACGCGATCGCCAACGCCCAGCGCGCCGGCGGCATCGCGGCGTTCATCGATGCGGAGCACGCGCTCGACCCCGAGTACGCGAAGAAGCTCGGCGTCGACATCGACCAGCTGCTGGTCTCGCAGCCCGACACCGGTGAGCAGGCGCTCGAGATCGCCGACATGCTGATCCGCTCCGGTGCGATCGACCTGGTCGTCATCGACTCCGTCGCGGCCCTGGTGCCGCGCGCCGAGATCGAGGGCGAGATGGGCGATTCGCATGTCGGTCTTCAGGCACGTCTGATGTCGCAGGCGCTTCGCAAGCTGACCGGTGGCCTGAATCAGACCAAGACCACCGCGATCTTCATCAACCAGCTGCGCGAGAAGATCGGTGTGTTCTTCGGCTCGCCCGAGACCACCGCCGGTGGTAAGGCGCTGAAGTTCTACGCCTCGGTGCGTCTCGACATCCGCCGCATCGAGACCCTGAAGGACGGGTCCGACGCGGTCGGAAACCGCACGCGCGTCAAGGTCGTCAAGAACAAGATGGCGCCGCCGTTCAAGCAGGCCGAGTTCGACATCCTGTACGGCGTCGGCATCTCCCGCGAGGGCAGCCTGATCGACTTCGGCGTCGAGCACGGCATCGTAAAGAAGTCCGGCTCCTGGTACACCTACGACGGCGACCAGCTCGGCCAGGGCAAGGAGAACGCCCGCAACTTCCTGATCAAGAACGACGACATCGCCCTGGCGATCGAGACGCAGATCAAGCAGAAGCTCGGCATCGGCGGCGCGGCTGCTCCGGCCGAGCCGGTGGCCGACGAACTGGCACAGCGCCGTCCGGCCTGATCATGACGGACATGAACGGGGGCGAGCGCGACGACGATCGTCTCGCCCCCGTGATCCCGCTTTTCGGTGGCACCCAGAAGAACACGGACAGCGGCGGTGTCCCACGACGCACCGGCGAGGCCGGGCTCTGGCGCTCCACCTGGGACGAGCGCGAGGCAGAGCCCCGCACAGACCCGGGCGCTCGACATCCCGCTCATGGCGTGCCTGCGCGCGCGACGGATGAGGACGAGCCGGCAAAGGCACCTCGTCTGCGCGCGCTTCGCACCACGAGCGGCATGGATGCCGACGACGAGGAGAGCGCGCCCGATCCGGATCGGATTCGCTCCGCAGCCGAGGACGCCCTGGTGCGCAAGCTTCGCAGCCATGCGATGTCGGTGTCAGAGGCGCGCACGGTCCTGCGGACCGCCGGGCTCCCCGGCGAGCAGATCGATCAGGTGATCGACGATTTCGAACGCCGGAAGTACCTCGACGATCGCACGCTCGCGGGCCACCTCGTCACCTCAGGGGTCGAGCGCAAGGGACAGGGCCGCGTGGCGCTCTCCCGTGCGCTCGCGCAGCGCGGCATCCCGCGCGACATCGTCGACGAGGCTCTCGCCGAGCTGCCCGACGACGACGCGGAGCGGGCGCTCGACTACGCCAGGGGCAAGGCACGCAGCATGACCCGGCTCGACCCGGACGCCGCTCTGAGGCGGCTGGTCGGTCAGCTGTCGCGCCGCGGCTACGGAGGCTCCGTCGCGATGAACGCGGCGAAGACGGCGCTCCGCGAGGCCGCGGGAGGCGCTGCGCGGGGCGTGCGCTTCGTCGAATCCGACTGAGTCGAGCCACCGGCGGAGCCTGAAGTCGGAGAGCGCTCGTAGAATGGCTGTCATCATGACTACTCCGCGCAGCGAACCGACGATCATCGCGCCGTCGTCGGCGGCGATCGATGCCCTGGGACATCACCGCTCCTATGAAGTGCGCACCTTCGGGTGCCAGATGAACGTGCACGACTCGGAGCGCCTCTCCGGCTCTCTGGAGAGCGCCGGCTACGTGCGCGCCGCCGACGGCGAGGACGCCGACGTCGTGATCATCAACACGTGCGCGGTGCGCGACAACGCCGCCGGCAAGCTGTACGGCACGCTCGGGCACCTGAAGTCCAAGAAGGACAAGCGCGAGGGCATGCAGATCGCCGTCGGCGGGTGCCTCGCGCAGATGGACAAGGACGCCGTGCTCGACAAGGCACCCTGGGTCGACGTCGTCTTCGGCACGCACAACATGGGCTCGCTGCCCAGTCTGCTCGAGCGCGCGCGCCACAACGGCGAGGCCGAGCTCGAGATCCTCGAGGCGCTCGAAGTGTTCCCGTCTACCCTGCCCACCAAGCGCGACTCGGCGCACAGTGGCTGGGTCTCGATCTCGGTCGGCTGCAACAACACCTGCACGTTCTGCATCGTGCCGAGCCTGCGCGGCAAGGAGAAGGACCGTCGTCCCGGCGACATCCTGAACGAGATGCGCCTGCTCGCCGACGACGGCGCGATCGAGGTCACGCTGCTCGGCCAGAACGTGAACTCCTACGGCGTCGAATTCGGCGATCGCCAGGCCTTCGGCAAGCTGCTGCGCGCTGCGGGCGAGATCCCCGGCATCGAGCGCATCCGCTTCACCAGCCCGCATCCGGCCGCCTTCACCGACGACGTGATCGACGCGATGGCCGAGACGCCCGCCGTCATGCCGCAGCTGCACATGCCGCTGCAGTCCGGAAGCGACCGCATCCTGCGCGCCATGCGCCGCTCCTACCGCAGCGAGCGGTTCCTCGGCATCCTCGACCGCGTGCGCGAGAAGATCCCGAACGCGGCGATCACCACAGACATCATCGTGGGATTCCCCGGCGAGACCGACGAGGACTTCGAAGACACCATGCGCGTCGTCGAGAAGGCCCGCTTCTCGGGGGCCTTCACCTTCCAGTACTCCATCCGCGAGGGCACGCCCGCCGCGACGATGGAGGACCAGGTGCCGAAGGAGGTCGTGCAGGAGCGCTACGACCGCCTGATCGCCCTGCAGGAGCGCATCTCGCTCGAGGAGAACCAGAAGCAGGTCGGGCGCGAGGTCGAGGTGCTGGTCTCGGTCGGCGAGGGCAAGAAGGACGCCGAGACGCACCGTCTCACCGGCCGCGCCGAGGACAACCGCCTCGTGCACTTCGAGGTCACCCCGGGTTCCGAACTCCCGCGCCCCGGCGACATCGTGACGGTGAAGGTGACCCACGGCGCGCCGTTCCACCTGCTCGCCGACGACCCCACCGGCGCCCCGCTGCGCATCCGTCGCACTCGAGGCGGCGACGCCTGGGACCGCGCACAGGCCGAGAGCTGCGCCCTGCCCGCACCCGGCGCATCCGGCACCGCGGGCACCGTGCGCCTTGGTCTGCCCACGCTGCGCGTGGGCGTGTGACCGGCATCCGCTCTCGGCATCGGCTCGTGCATCCTCTCGGAGATCGGCACGATCCCGGGCGTTTCGTCGCGAGCTGCTCCGCGAGGCTGCAGCTCTCTGGGATTCTGACGTGACGCGGCTCTGGGCCGTGGTCGGTGCCACGGGCACCGGCAAGAGCGATCTCGCGCTCGATCTCGCCGAACAGCTGCGCGCGGAGGGGAACCCTGCCGAGATCGTCAATGCCGACGCGATGCAGCTGTACCGCGGCATGGACATCGGCACGGCGAAGCTCGCCGAAGGCGCGCGCCGCGGCATCCCACATCATCTCTTCGATGTGCGCGAGGTCACTGAGGAGGCCGCGGTCGCCTGGTACCAGCCGCTCGCGCGCGCCGCGATCGAGGCGATCTTCGAGCGCGGAGGCGACGCGATCCTGGTCGGCGGCTCCGGACTGTACGTGTCCAGCGTGATCTTCGACTTCCGGTTCCCGCCGAGGGATGCCGCGCTGCGCGCAGAGCTCGAGGCAGAGCTGGAGGCGCACGGCGCCGGTGCGCTGTTCGCCCGACTGCAGTCGCTCGATCCCGCCACCGCAGCGAGGATCGATCCGAAGAACGGCCGACGGCTCGTGCGCGCGCTGGAGGTGCTCGCGCAGGGCTCCGCGACGCACGGCGCCGCGCTGCCGGATGCGCCGGAACTGTGGGTTCCGGACACCCGCATCGTCGGCCTTCACCTCGACCGCGCGATGCTCGTCGAGCGCCTCGACCACCGCGTCGAGAGGATGTGGGCGGACGGACTCCTCGATGAGGTGCGGGGTCTGCGCGCGCAGGGTCTCGAAGACGGCGTGACCGCCCGGCGCGCGATCGGGTACGCACAGGCGCTCGCAGAGCTGGACGGACGGTTATCGCAGGCGGAGGCTATCGCAGAGACGCAGGCGCTCACGCGGCGCTATGCACGCCGACAGGTGTCGTGGTTCAAGCGTTATCCCGGCATCCGCTGGATCGAGCCGGGGTCGGGAGCCGCGTCAGTCCTTGACTGACAGCTCGTCAGGCTTGACGCCGAACGCGAAGTAGCTCGCAGGGCCGATCCAGTTCACCAGGATCACGGGGATCCACGCGGGCTTCGGCCCTCGCACCTGACGGGCGTCGCGAGCGGCGAGGTCCCAGAACGCCAGCGCGGCGAACGCGACCTGCACGATGCCCAGGATCGTGAGGAGCACCTTCCCGCCGGCGCTGCACTGCTTCTTCTCGGACTTCTGGTCGCATCCCATGACTCGAGTCTGGACCACATCGGTGCGCGTGGCGAGGGCTTCCGAGTGTCCGTGGCCGGAGGCACGATGGGGGCATGACCACGCACTTCTACACC
>JAITUD010000468.1 GCA_031286555.1 Microbacterium sp.
CATCCGGCGAGTGCCATCGTCAGGGCACCGAGGACGGCGAGGGCGGCGAGGGGCTTCTTCATTCGGGTTCCTTTGCTGGGCGGTGCAGTTCGGGTCGGGAGGCGGGCGGGCATGATGCGTCGGGGCCCCGTCGTGTCGTCGGGGCCCTTCCGCGGCGGCGTCGTCAGGCGGCGGCGTGGATGCCGGCGGGTGGTGCGGATGCCGCGCGTTCGTGATGACGGCCGCGCGGGATGACGCGCACCCGGCCGGTCTCGGCGTCGAGGACGGTGTCGATGCGCAGTCCGTACACCTCGGTGAGGTTCTCGCCGGTGAGCACGTCGGCCGGGTGTCCGGCCGCGCGCACGCGCCCCTTGTGCAGCAGCACGACGCGGTCGGCGACGGATGCGGCGTGGTCGAGGTCGTGCAGCACGACGCCGAGCGCGGTGCCGTTGTCGGCCAGGTCGCGCACCAGGTCGAGGGTCTCGATCTGGTAGCGCAGGTCGAGGTGGTTGGTCGGCTCGTCCAGCAGCAGGATGCCGGTGCTCTGCGCCAGCGAGGTCGCAAGCCAGACGCGCTGCAGCTCGCCGCCGGAGAGCTCGTCGACGGGGCGGTCGGCCATCTCGGCGAGTCCGGTCAACTCGAGGGCGCGGGCGATGGCCGTGCGGTCGGCGTCGGCGAAGCCGGAGAACCGGCTGCGGTGCGGATGCCGCCCGTAGGCGACGACGTCGCGTACCTCGAGCCCGGAGGGGTGCGGACGCGACTGCGACAGCATCGCGACGGTGCGGGCGAACTCCTTGGCGGAGAGGGCTGCCGCGTCACGGGCATCCGTCCCCTCGCCGGTGCTCGTGCCGACGCGAACCGTGCCGGAGTCGATGGCGTGCAGGCGGGCGAGGGCGCGCAGCGCCGTCGACTTGCCGCTGCCGTTCGGGCCGACGAGGGCGGTGACCAGGCCGGGTTCGAGGTGAAGCGAGACGCCGTGCACGACCTCGGTGCGGCCGTAGCTCAGCACCAGGTCGTCGCCGCGCAGTTCGTCGGCGAGGGTGTCTCGGGAGTTCTCGTGGTCCTTCACGTTAGGGAAGCCTAACCTACAATGGAGGAGTGAGCCACCCCGCCTACCGGACCTATTCCACGACCGTCGCCCGCGTCGCCGCCCTCTCCCCGAACTTCACGCGCATCACGCTGACCGGAGAAGACCTGGTGCATTTCGCCACCGACGGGCTCGATCAGCGCATCAAGCTGATCCTCCCTCTGGCCGACGGCACCATCACCGACGTGGGCCAGTTCGACGAGCAGGACTTCACCTCGGCCTGGTACAAGCGCTGGCGGCAACTCCCCGATGAGAAGCGCAATCCGATCCGCACCTACACCGTGCGGGCGGCCCGCCCCGAGGCACGCGAGATCGACGTGGACTTCGTGCTGCACGGAGTCGACGGTCCGGCATCCGCGTGGGCGAGCGCTGCGGTCGAGGGCGATGCCCTGCAGGTGGTCGGACCGGATGCCCGCGCCGCGGAGCGCGGCGGACTGGAATGGAAGCCCGGCGACGCCGGCACCGTGCTCATCGCCGGCGACGAGACCGCAGCCCCGGCGATCTGCGCGATCGTGCAGTCCCTGCCCGCGGACGCGCGCGGCGAGGTCTTCGTCGAGGTGCCGACGACGGCGGATGCCCTGGAGCTGGACACCCCGGATGCCGTGCACGTGACCTGGCTCGGCCGCGACGGCACCCCGCACGGCGAGCGTCTGACCGCCGCGGTGCGCGCCTGGGGCGAGCGACGTTCCTCGGCACAATCAGTGCCGGCTGCTTCGGTTCCTGAGCGCCCTTCGTCTCGCTCCGCTCGCTCAGGATCCGCGCAAGACGAAGGGCGCTCAACGACCGAGACGGAGGAGTCCGACGACATCCTCTGGGAGGTCCCCGAGGCGGCATCCGGAACCGAGTACGCGTGGCTGGCCGGCGAGGCGGGCACGATCACGTCGCTGCGTCGGCACCTCGTGCGCGACCTCGGCATCGACCGCCGCTCGGTCGCCTTCATGGGCTATTGGCGGACCGGCCGCGCCGAGAACTCCTGACTGCTTTCGAATCGGGGGGGGGGCGGAAGTCAGCGCGGCTCGCGGGCGTCGCGCAGCTGCTGACCGGAGAGGATGCCGGGCAGGCCGCGTCCGTCGCGGGTGAAGAACAGCATCACCACGGCGACCAGGATCGCCACCGACGAGATCAGGTCGAAGAATCCGCCGAGCAGCCCGATCGCGGACAGGCCTGCGATGCCGCCGAGCCAGCGCAGCAGCCGGGGCAGGGGCTGCGGCATCGGACTGCCGCCGTAGCGCAGCTGCACGGCGAAGTCACCGATCGACTGGCCTGTCGCGAGGATCACGACCAGCCACAGCCCGACCGCGGAGGCCGTGCCGATGAAGCCGGAGACCACGCCGTCGGTCATGGTCTGCCGGTCGTGCAGCACGTATCCGATGAACAGCTGCGCGCCGATCGAGACCCCCACCGTCACGAACCAGAAGCCGAGGCCGTCGCACAGCATCGCCAGGGCGCGGCGTCCCCTGGTGACGGGTCGCGGCATCCC
>JAITUD010000331.1 GCA_031286555.1 Microbacterium sp.
GACGTCATCCTCGAGGCTGCCGGCGACAAGAAGATCCAGGTCATCAAGACCGTCCGCGAGCTGACCTCGCTGGGCCTCGGCGAGGCCAAGGCTCTCGTCGACGGCGCTCCGAAGCCCGTTCTCGAGGGTGCGAACAAGGAGGCCGCTGAGGCCGCCAAGACCGCCCTCGAGGAGGCCGGCGCCACGGTGACCCTGAAGTAATTTCGCTTCACCGCGCTTTTGAGGGCCCCGGGAGAGATCCCGGGGCCCTCTTGCGTACTCAGCGCAGCCCGGACGTGGACGACCGCGCGACCAGTTCGATCGGCAGGGTCGTCTGCTGGGCGGCGGCATCCGGATGCTCCATCCGCTCGCGCAGCAGCTGCACCGCCGCTGCGCCCTGCTCGCGCGGATGCTGTCGGACGGTGGTCAGCGAGAACATCTCGGCGTGCTCGTGGTCATCGATGCCGATCACGCTCAGCTCTGCCGGCACGGCGATGCCGAGGCGGCGCGCGGCGATGATGCCGCCGATCGCGGCCTCGTCGCAGATGCCGACGAAGGCGGTCGGCCGTTTGCGCCGGTCGCCGAGGATCCGGACCGCCGCCTCGTAGCCGCCCGGCATGGTGGGCGGGCCGGATGCCTGTCTGACGTGCTCCTCGAGGCCGGCGGCGAGCATCGCCGCACGGTAGCCGTCGAAGCGCCGCTTGTCGCCGACGGCATGGGTCGCGGCATCCGCTCTTCCGCCGAGCAGCACGATGTCGCGGTGCCCGAGGTCGATGAGGTGCTCGGTCGCTATGCGCGCTGCCACCGCGTCGTCGATCGAGACGGCGCTGGTGCCCTCGCTGTAGGGTCCGATGCTGACGACGGGGGAGGAGACCTGCAGCAGTCGCTCCAGCTCGTGCGCACTGGGCTGGATGCCGACGGCGACGATGCCGTCGAACCGTCGGCGCGGCAGGATGTGCTCGAACAGTCGTGCGCGCTCGGCGGACCCCTCTCTGATCCCGTACAGGACCAGGTCGTAGCCCTCGGCGAAGAGCGCGTCCTGGATGCCGGCGAGCAGCTCGGCGAAGAACCACCGGTCCAGCGACGGCATGATCACGCCGACCGACAGCGAGCGCCCGGTCGCGAGGCTCATCGCCGAGGAGTGCGCGACATAGGACAGGTCCTCGGCCGCGGCTCGCACGCGGTCGCGGGACTCCTCTGAGACGTAGCCGTTGCCGCTCAGCGCGCGGCTCGCCGTCGCCTTGGAGACCCCTGCGCGGGCGGCGACATCGGCGATCGTGCTCATTGCTCCTCCGGTCCGCACACGGCTCGGGCACAGCGTATCGGAAGTTGTGGACGTACGGAACCGGTTCCATGGGTTAGGCTGTGGGAGCGCTCCCACGGAGGGAGCAGATGGTTGCCCTGTTGTAATCGTTCCGGCATTGTGCCGGTGCACCGACGCCGGATAGGTTGGGCTGGAATCGGTTCCTGAACGGATGCCTCACGGCGACCGTCGAGCAATCGACAAGCACTCGAAGAGGAGAAATCACATGGCTTTGTCACAGCGATACCGCCTGCTCGCTCCCCTCGCCCTGATCGGCGTGGCCGCAATGGTCCTGTCCGGCTGCGCCGAGGCAGGCCCGAGCGACGGAGGCTCCACGGGCGGCTCGGGGAAGACCGTCAAGATCGCCGGCGGCATCACCGGCCCCGAGGCCGAGTCCCTCAACAAGTCCTTCGACAAGTTCACCAGCGACACCGGCATCAAGGTCGAGTACACCGGTGACAAGAGCTTCGAGGGCAACATCGTCACCAAGGTGAACGGTGGATCCGCACCGGACGTCGCGATCGTGCCGCAGCCCGGACTGCTGCAGTCGCTGATCGGCACCGGTGAGGTGCAGAAGGGCACTGACGCGGTCGCGAAGAACGTCGACGAGTACTGGGGCAAGGACTGGAAGTCCTACGGCAGCTCCGACGGCACGTTCTACGCCGCGCCGATGCTCGCGAACGTCAAGGGCTACGTCTGGTACCAGCCCGCGAAGTTCAAGGAATGGGGCGTCGAGGTCCCGAAGACCTGGGACGACCTGCTCACCCTGACCAAGACCATCCAGGAGAAGACCGGCACGGCACCGTGGTGCGCCGGGTTCGAGTCGGGCGACGCGTCCGGATGGCCGGGCACCGACTGGATCGAGGACATGGTGCTGCGCACCGCAGGCCCCGAGACCTACGACGACTGGGTGGCCAACAAGGTGCCCTTCACCGACGCGAAGATCAAGACGGCGTTCGACGAGACCGGCAAGATCCTGCTCGACCCGAAGTACGTCAACGCCGGCTTCGGCGACGTGAAGAGCATCAACGCCACTGCGTTCGGCGATGTCGCCGCGAAGGTCGCGGACGGGTCCTGCGCGCTGACCCACCAGGCGTCGTTCCTGACCGCGAACTTCCTCACGACCAAGACCAAGGACGGCAAGGCGCCTGTGGTCGCCCCCGACGGCGACGTGTACGCCTTCGTGCTCCCCGGAATGACCGAGGGCGAGCAGGCGATCGAAGGCGGCGGCGAGTTCGTCACCCGCTTCTCGGATGACGCCGCGACCCAGAAGGTCGTGGAGTACATGTCCACCCCGGAGTGGGCGAACGAGCGCGTGAAGCTCGGCGGTGCGATCTCGGCCAACAAGGGTGCCGACCCGTCGCTGGCATCCGATGAGTTCCTGCAGGACGCCATGAAGCTGCTGCAGGACCCCAAGACGACGTTCCGCTTCGACGGCTCCGACATGATGCCCGCCACGGTGGGCTCCGGATCGTTCTGGAAGGGCATGGTCAACTGGATCGACGGACGTCCGACCGACCAGGTCCTGAAGGACATCCAGGCGGGGTACGAGAACTAGTCACGACGGGCTCGAGTCCGGCAGGATGGGGCCGTCCGCTCTTCGCGGGCGGCCCCATCCAGAGCCCGACGACGTGCTCAGAAAGGCAGGGTCATGACTGACACCCGCACGCTCATAACCCCGAAGAAGTCGAGTGCGCCGCCCCCGCCGCCGGTGAAGGAGGGGAAGCACTCCACCCGCGTCACCAGACTGGTCGCCCTGATCGTCGGTGTGCTCATCGTCGCGCTGTTCGTGTTCATGATCACGCGCACCCCGGTGGAGAACCCGCGACCGACCTCGCTCGGCTTCTCGCTGAACAGTTTCTTCGTCTGGATCGGCGGCCTGAACCCGCTGGTGCAGATCCCCGTCGTCATCGTGGTCTTCGCCCTGGTCGTCGCGCTGATCCTGGTGCTGATCGAGTACGCGCCGAGGGCGGGCAAGGGCTACGCGATCCTGCGCGTGGCGGCCTGTTTCGTCATCCCGTTCGTCGCGTTCATGATGATGCGCCCCTACCAGGGCGCCGTCGTCTACGTGGTCGCGATCGCGCTGCTCGCCGGCGCGCTGCTGTTCTTCGCCGACTACCGTGCTCGGGCCGGCGCCGGCTACCTGTTCCAGCTGATCATCTTCCTGGCCCCGGCATCCATCCTGCTGCTGGTCGGCCTGATCTACCCGGCGATCGCGACCTTCGTGCAGTCCTTCTTCGACAAGACGGGCAAGCAGTTCGTCGGCGTCGACAACTACATCTGGACCTTCACGCAGCCGGAGGGCCTGTGGTCGGTCGTGAACACGCTGATCTGGGCGCTGCTGGCCCCGACGATCTCCACGATCATCGGCCTCGCCTACGCCGTCTTCATCGACCGCGCCCGCGGAGAGAAGATCCTCAAGGTTCTGGTGTTCATGCCGGTCGCGATCTCGTTCGTCGGCGCCGGCATCATCTGGAAGTTCGTCTACGACTACCGGCAGGGTCAGCAGATCGGCATCCTGAACGCGATCATCACCTGGTTCGGCGGAGAGCCCATCGGGTGGCTCGATCAGACACCGTTCATCAACACGTTCTGCCTGCTCGCGGTGTTCATCTGGAGCCAGACCGGCTTCGCGATGGTGTTCCTCTCCGCGGCGATCAAGGGCGTGCCCTCCGAGCAGCTCGAGGCGGCGGAGCTCGACGGCGCGAACGCCTGGGAGCGCTTCAGGAACGTCACCGTCCCCGGCATCCGGTCCTCGATCATCGTGGTGCTCACCACCATCACCATCGCGTCGCTGAAGGTCTACGACATCGTCGCGAACATGACCGGCGGTCGGTCGAACAGCTCGGTGCTGGGCTTCGAGATGGTCAACCAGCAGCAGCGGTTCCAGAGTTACGGGCACTCCTCGGCGCTGGCCGTCGTGCTGTTCCTGTTCATGGTGCCGCTCATCGTGTACAACGTGCGCAGCCTGCGCAAGCAGAGGGAGGTGCGCTGATGGCCACCGTCGACACCACGCCCCGCACGGACGGGCGGTCCGCCCGTCAGGTCGCGCGCGAGACGCGCAGACTCGAGAACGAGGCGCACAAGAAGCTCACGTCGAAGACCGCGACGATCGTCGCTATCGCGATCGCCGTGATCTGGACCATCCCGACCCTAGGACTGTTCGTCACCTCGTTCCGTCCCGGCGCCGACTCGGCGGTCAGCGGATGGTGGACGGTGTTCGTCGACCCGAACTTCACGTTCTCGAACTACATCGAGGCGTTCAGCGCGGGTGGTACGGCTCTGACGCTGGCGGACTCGTTCATCAACTCGCTGGCGATCACGATCCCGGTGACCGTGTTCGCGATCGCGGTCGCCTCGCTCGGTGCATACGCGTTCGCGTGGATCCCGTTCAAGGGCAGGGGCTTCCTGTTCGTGGCCGTGTTCGCGCTGCAGATCGTGCCGATCCAGATGACCCTGGTGCCGCTGCTCAGCCTGTTCTCGCGCGGACTCACGATCAATGGGGTGGCGATCTTCCCCGGGCTCGCGATGCGCGACGTCGACCACAGCTTCGCGACGGTGTGGATCGCGCACACCATCTTCGCGATCCCGCTGGCGATCTTCCTGCTGCACAACTTCATGGCCGAGCTGCCCAGCGAGCTCATGGAGGCGGCGCGAGTGGACGGCGCCGGGCACGGGCAGATCTTCTTCCGCATCATCCTCCCGCTGTCGATGCCGGTGATCGCGTCCTACGCGATCTTCCAGTTCATCTGGGTGTGGAACGACCTGCTGGTGGCGACGATCTTCGCGCCATCGAGTTCGCTGCCACTGATGCAGACGCTGAACTCGCTCTCAGGCACGTGGGGCGACCGGTGGTTCCTGCAGTCCGCCGGAACGTTCATCTCGATCATCGTCCCGCTGATCGTGTTCTTCTCACTGCAGCGGTTCTTCGTGCGCGGCCTGCTGGCCGGCGCCACGAAGGGCTGAGCGACGCACGTGCTGCTCACCCCAGGAGGGCGAGCAGCACGTGCGAGGGATCGACCGCCTCGACCTCGTGCGGTACCGAGGCGTTGACCTGGATCGCCCCACCTGCGGCGAGGTCGTGCTCTGCGCCGTCCACCCGGAACAGGATGCGGCCGGCCGACACCTGCACCAGGATCGGCACCGGGGCGCGATGCTCGCGCAGCACGGTGCCGGCATCCATCGCCAGCGTGCGGATCTTGAACCCCTCGCCGTCCATGGCCTTGTGCGGACGGACCCTGCCCTCCTCGATCGGGTAGCGGTCGGCGAGATCTGCGGCTGAGGAGGCGATCAGGGTCATGGCCCGAGCATACGACTCGGACGCTGCGGCAGAATGGCACGATGAACAGGCGCACAGCGGGGATCGCAGGCGGGGTTCTCATGGTCGCCGCCGTCCTGCTCGGGATGCTGGTGACCTGGGTGTCCGCAGCGGATGTCATGGACACCGGATGGAACTCCCTGATGGGCGATGTGCGTCGCCCGTGGGCGGTCGACGTCGCGCTGTTCTTCAACTGGATCGGCGGAGGATGGCGGGCGACGTTCCTCGTGCCGCTCGTGGTCGCCGGCATCCTGCTGGCCCTCCGCCGATGGCGGGAGGCGCTCTTCGCGCTCGCCGCCTTCGCCGTGAGCGCCGGGATCGTTCAGCTGCTCAAGAACGTGCTCGGGCGGGCGCGGCCCGCCGACCTGCTGGTCGCCTCGGACTTCGGCTCATTCCCGTCCGGGCATACGGCCAATGCGGCGACGATCGCCGTGGTGCTGTGGCTGATCGCGCCACGGGTCTGGATGGCCGTGCTCGGGGCGCTGTGGACGGTGGCGATGGCGCTCTCGCGCACACTGCTGAGCGTGCACTGGCTGACCGACACCCTCGGCGGCATCCTCGTCGGCGCCGGGGCGAGCCTGCTGGTCGCCGCCCTGCTGTGGGGCTGGCTACGCTGGGAATCGCGCCCGCCGCAGGCGGAGCGCACCGCCTGACCGAGGAGACACCAGTGCCGCAGATCCGCCCCTACCGCCCGGCCGACCGCGACGGTCTCTACGACGTGTGCGTGAAGACCGCGGACTCCGGATCGGATGCCACGGGCATCCTGTCCGACGACCGGCTCTGGGGCGACATCTGGGCGGTGCCTTACGCCGAACGGCATCCCGATCTGTGCTGGGTCGTCGAGTCCGACGATTCGCGGGTGATCGGGTACATCGTGGCGACCGACGACACGCTGTCCTTCGAGCGCTGGTTCCACGACGTGTGGTGGCCGACGCGGGTCGGAGAGTACCCGGTGCCGCCGGTGCCGGGGCACGAGCGCCAGACTTGGGTGATGTCGTATGCCGCCGCCCGCGGCGGCGACGAGGAGCCGAACGCCGCCGAGTACCCGGCGCACCTGCACATCGATCTGCTGCCCGAGACCCAGGGCATGGGCCTGGGCCGCCGGCTCACCGAGCTGCTGTTCGCCGAGCTCGCCGACCGTGGCGTCGCCGGTCTGCACCTGGGCATGAACCCGGACAATGTCGGCGCCGGAAAGTTCTACGAGCGTCTCGGCATGCAGGTGCTCCCGTCCGACGAGGGAGTGCGGGTGTACGGGGTGCGGTTCGGGGCACCCCCGGCGATCGGATAGACTGTTCAGGTTGTTCCTTGGTGACGTGTCCGAGCGGCCGAAGGAGCACGCTTGGAAAGCGTGTGTTGTGCAAGCAACCGCGGGTTCGAATCCCGCCGTCACCGCCAAAGACCCGAGCCCCCAGGACGAAGTCCCGGGGGCTCGGGTCTTTTCCGGTGACGGTTGGCACTTCGAGCAACAGGGCCCCACGCGGCCGGAGGCTCCGCGCGCCGCCTGGTGAGCGCAACGTTCGCCGACCTATGGGCCGAGGCGGCGCGTGGAGTGGCCACGAGGGACTCAAATCCCACTCAGATCCCACCGTCCTGACCGCTTTTCCGTAAGTGGTTGAAATCCCCGCGGCATCGACTTACCGTTTTCCCGTCACGCTGAAGCTGGCTTGGTCGATTTGGCAAAGACATAGATCCCCGTCGCTTGCCGAACCGTG
>JAITUD010000505.1 GCA_031286555.1 Microbacterium sp.
CTGGACTGGGGACTCATCGTCTACGACGAGGTGCACCTGCTGCCCGCCCCGGTGTTCAAGCTCACCGCCGACCTGCAGGCCCGCCGCCGCATCGGCCTGACCGCCACCCTGGTGCGCGAGGACGGACGCGAGGGCGACGTGTTCAGCCTGATCGGGCCGAAGCGCTTCGACGCGCCGTGGAAGCAGATCGAGGCGCAGGGCTTCATCTCCCCCGCCGCCTGCTACGAGGTGCGCGTGGATCTGCCGCCGGGAGACCGGCTGGAATACGCCGCGGCCACCGACGACGAGCGCTACCGCCTCGCGGCATCCGCCCCGGCCAAGATCCGTGCCGTGAAGGAACTCATCGAGAAGCATCCCGATGAGCAGGTGCTGGTGATCGGTCAGTACCTCGACCAGCTCGACGTGCTCGCCGACGCCCTCGGCGCCCCGCAGATCACGGGTGCGACTCCGGTGGACGAGCGCGAGGTGCTGTACCAGCAGTTCCGCACCGGCGAGATCAAGGTGCTCGTGGTCTCGAAGGTCGCGAACTTCTCCGTCGACCTGCCCGAGGCCTCGGTGGCCATCCAGGTGTCCGGCTCCTTCGGCTCCCGCCAGGAGGAGGCCCAGCGCCTGGGCCGGCTGCTGCGCCCGAAGCAGACCGATCACACCGCGAGCTTCTACACGCTGGTCGCCCGCGACACCGTGGACCAGGACTACGCCCAGAACAGGCAGCGCTTCCTCGCCGAGCAGGGCTACAGTTACACGATCATGGACGCCACCGACCTGCAGGCGGCCTAGGCGCGGGGCTCCTCACCGGGCTTCAGGCCGCACCGCCAGCAGGGCGCGGCGAGGTCGTCGAGCAGCGCCCCGCACTCGGGGCAGACCTGGGCGAGCCAGCACGCGGCGTCGCCACCGTACTCGTCCTCGTCCATGTTCCGGATGCTACCCCTGCGACGGTACGGCCGGGGGCGGCGCGAGCACGGCCCGGTGCACGGTGCGGGTGCGGGCGATCGGCGTGCGCCGCTGCAGCCACTCCACCGCTGCCACCGTCACGCCCAGCACGAGCACCGAGACGAGCAGGTCGACCGGTCCGCCACCGGACGAGTTCGCATCGGCCAGCCCGAACGAGGACAGCGCGAAGATGCTCACGTTGTTGACAACATGCAATGCGATGCCGGCCTCGAGACCGCCGGTGCGCCAGGTCAGCCAGCCCGCGGCGAGTGCGAACGCCGCGACGCTGAGCATGCCCCACACGTCGTACAGGTGCCCGAAGACGAACAGCGGCAGGGGCAGCAGGATCGCGAACGCCGGATGCTTCAGCCAGGACCCCACCGCCTGCATGAGGAACCCGCGGAAGACGTACTCCTCGGTCGCTGACTGCAGCGGCACGAGCAGGATCACCAGCAGCAGCATCGGCCAGGGCTGAACGGTGGCGCCGGAGACGAAGAGACCCTCGCCCTGCGCCAGCGACACACCCATCGAGATGCTCGTCTGCAGCGCGAAGACCGCGGCGGCGAGGCCGAGGCAGCGCAGCATCCATCCCCAGCGCAGCCGTCCGGACACCGAGGACAGCAGCCCGAGGCCGCGGCCGGAGACGACCCTGGAGGCGATCAGCAGCGCGGGCAGCAGCAGGATGATCGAGAACATCGCGACCACGAAGGTCACCGGGTCGGCCAGATCCATGCCGCCGCTGGCGGCGACCTCGGTGAAGACCTGCATGACCTCGGGGACGAATGCCGCCATCACGGCGAACGGGACGACGAGCACGATGATCATGCCGATGTACAGCGCAAGCGCGAGCAGGCCGACCAGAATCGGGCGCCACCAGCGCGGTTCACGGCCGCGTGCGAGGTTCAGACGGTGGTACTCGACCTCTTCGACGATCTCGACGACCTGAGCGACCTGCGGCCCCCACACCGGTACCGTCATCGCCGGAGTGCCCTCCGGCATCCGCGGAGCGGGTGGCGGAGGAGGCGGGAATGGGGTCGGGTTCGAGATTCCGGGAACGGGGTCGTTCGAGGGGAGCATCCTTCGATCATCGCTGATCCCGCTGAACCCCGCTGGCCCTCACCCCGTCATCGATCGGCGGGCGCCAGTCGATGACCGGGATCAGCTGGCGGATCGCCGTGTCCGATGAGAAGCCCCCCACAGTCCTGAGGAAAGCGTCCCGCAGCGCCCTGGCCACAGGATTGCGCAGCAGCGCGATGTTTCCCATCCGGTGAGAGCGCTGCACGACGTCAGCGGTCCGGCGCCGTCGTGCGACGGTGTAACCGGCCAGTCCGTCCGTGCCGTCCAGCTCGTGGGCGAGCACGACGGCGTCCTCGATCGCCTGGCAGGCCCCCTGCCCGAGGAACGGGGCCATCGGGTGTGCCGCGTCCCCGAGCAGAGCGACCCGGCCCCGGTGCAGGGTGGGCAGCGGCGCGGCCAGCTCGGCGATGTCGCCACGCAGGACGGAGGGCGGCGCGGCCGACTCGATGAGCTGCCGGATCGGTGCGTGCCAATGCCCGAAGCGTCGCATCAGCTCCGCTCGTTCATCATCTGCCGCGCGCACGCCGACGGGCGCGACGGCGGCAGCATAGAAGTAGGTGCGATCATCGGCGAGCGGAACCAGCCCCACCACTCCCGCATCCCCCCACGTCTCCCCGGCCTGCACGGCGACGGAGGCGGCGACGATGAACCGCCAGGCGGTCCA
>JAITUD010000523.1 GCA_031286555.1 Microbacterium sp.
GGTGGCGCGTGGCGAGATCTCTGCTGATGCAGTGACGGATCTGCGACTGGATGTCGGGCAGGCTGTGCTTCGCGATCAGTTTCTGTTTCGCGGGCTGCGCGATGTGGACGTCGAAGAGATCGTCGATTCGGTGCTGATGCCGGTGTTTCGGTCGTAGGTGTCGCGGGTGTCCTTCTTGGGGCGCGGAACGGGATGTTCCCTGCGCTCGCAGAGCGGGTGCCCCTCCCGCTTCGCGGGTCCCTCCCCGATGCTCGCTTCGGGAACATCCCGTTCCGCTCATGCCTCTGGGAAAGGGGGATCCACCAACGGGGGTGGGTATTGGGGTGGTGTGGGTGCGGGGTGAGATTTCCACCCCCGCGGTGCTTCGTTCCCCGCGCCGCCCGGGTCCTGAGCGAGCGAGGAACGAGCGAGACGAAGGGCGCCTACGCGATGCCGGTGGTGCCGAGGAGGGTGCCGATCAACCAGGTGGCGATGAGGGCCAGCGCGCCTCCGATGAGCAGGCGGACCATCGCTCGGCCGGGAGGGGCGCTGCCGAGCTTGGCCGAGATGAAGCCGGTGGCGGCGAGGGCGATCATCACGACGACGAACGTGATCGGGACCCGGAGCGCCGGTGGCGGCAGCAGGATCGCGAGCAGTGGCAGCAGTGCACCGATGGTGAACGCGATCGCCGACGAGAACGCGGCGTGCCAGGGGTTCACCAGGTCGTCCTGGTCGATTCCGAGCTCGACCTCGAGGTGCGCGGCGAGGGCGTCGTGCTCGGTGAGCTCCACCGCGACCTGCCGCGCCGTCTCGGCACTCAGGCCGCGCTGCCGGTACAGCTCGGTGAGCTCGTCGAGCTCCTCGTCGGGCATGGTGCGCAGCTCGTGCTTCTCCTTCGCGATCAACGCTCGCTCGCTGTCGCGTTGGCTGCTCACCGACACGTACTCGCCGAGCGCCATCGAGATGGCCCCACCGATCAGGCCCGCAGTGCCGGCCACCAGCAGCGCGGCGTTGTCGGTGGTCGCTCCGGCGACGCCGACCACCAGCGACGCGACCGAGACGATGCCGTCGTTCGCGCCCAGCACGCCTGCACGCAGCCAGTTCAGGCGCTGATTGATTCCACCGGCATGCGGCTCGTCGGCATGCATCCCCTGCTGATCGGCCATGACGCCCAGTGAACCACGAACCCTGCCTGCGGCGTCAGGGGCCCGGTAGGGAAAACCCGAAACGAGGTGTGGGGCTTCCTCCGTATCGCGGAAACACGCGCCTGCGTAGCGTGGATGCCATGACCACGAATCCGACACCCCTCACGCCGCCGCCGGTGGGCGTGACGCCGGAGCATCCGGCGCCGCCGGCATCCGCCGCAGCGCGGCCGAAGCCGCCGCTGCGCCTCTTCCTGACCATCCTGCAGCTCGCTGGGCTCGGCGTCATCGGCGCCGGCGTGCTCGCGACGCTCACCGGACTGCTGTCCGCGGGCCTCGCGACCGCCCTCGTCTTCGGGATCGGCCTCGTCATCCTCGTCGGCCTGGTGTACGCCCTGTTCGGCGTCGGCTGGTTCGAGGTCGCTCGGGCCGACGACCTCTACCACCTCGGTGTGGAGCGCCTGAGATGGCGCCCGCAGACCCGTCCCGGCTTCGGCGGATGGCTGCGCGCTCTCGGCCGCCAGGCGATCGACGGCCGCATGTGGCGGGCACTGGTGAACTTCTTCCTCGCCTGCCTCGCCGGCGGCATCGTGCTGCGACTGCTGTGGAGCGGCCTGGTCTGGGCGATCACCGCCTTCGCACCGCTGACCGGTTCCGAGACGGTCCAGGGCGCCTGGGGTGGAAGCTTCCTCACCTCGTGGGCGCCGCTGGCCGGCGTCCTCGGCGTGGTCGCCTGCGCGGCGGGCATCTTCGGCCTGGCCGTGCTGCACCGCGTGCTCACCCGCGCGCTGATCGTCCCCAGCCGCGAAGCCGAGCTCACCGAGCAGGTGCGCACGACCAGTGCGCAGCGCGAGGGCGCCGTGCGTGCCGCCGACGTGGAGCGCACCCGCATCGAGCGCGACCTGCACGACGGCGTCCAGCCCCGGCTGGTCTCGGTCGGCATGACGCTGGGCCTGGCCCAGCAGAAGATCGACAGCGACCCGGCAGCCGCGAAGGCCCTGATCGACGAGGCGCACACCTCGACGAAGGCCGCCATCACCGAGCTGCGCCAGCTGGCGCGCGGCATCCACGCCTCGGTGCTCGACGACCGTGGCCTCGACGCCGCGCTCTCCGCGCTGGCCAGCCGCTCGCACATCCCGGTGCAGCTCGACGTGCGTCTCGAGCCGGGCTCCACAGGGGCGAACACCGGATGCCGGGATGCCGAGGCCGCCGTCTACTTCGCCATCGCGGAGTCGCTGACCAATGCGGCCAAGCACTCCCGCGCCAGTGAATGCCGGGTGGTGGTGCGCAGCCGCGAGGGGGGCGTGCTCTGGGCGCGGGTCGAGGACAACGGCATGGGCGGCGCCCAGGTGCAGCCCGGCGGCGGCCTGGACGGAATCTCGAACCGCGTGCTCGCCGCAGGCGGCACGTTCCGGCTGGACAGCCCCGCGGGCGGTCCCACCGCATTGGAGGTGACGGTGCCATGCGCGTCCTGATCGTCGAGGACTCCGTCCTGCTGCGCGAGGGCCTGGTGCGACTGCTCGAAGACGCCGGCCATGAGGTGGTCGCGGCCCTGCCCGACACCCACGACCTCACGGGCTCCGTCACCGAGAAGGATCCGCAGCTCTGCATCCTGGACGTGCGGCTGCCTCCGACGTTCACCGATGAGGGCATCCGGGCGGCGCTGGGCCTGCGGGCCACGCATCCGCAGCTCCCCCTGCTGGTGCTCTCGCAGTACGTCGAGGAGCGCTATGCGTCCGACCTGATCGCGGCGCAGGGCGGGCCGCTCGGCTACCTGCTGAAGGATCGGGTGGCGGATGTCGCCGACTTCGTCGAGACCGTGCAGAGGATCTTCGACGGCGCCACCGTGCTCGACCCCGAGGTGGTCGCGCAGCTGCTCACCCGTCGCAACCGCGACGAGCGGATGCTGCGGCTCACCGACCGCGAGCGGACCGTGCTCGCCCTGATCGCCGAGGGCAAGTCGAACCAGGCGATCGCCGGAGCGCTGTTCCTCAGCGAGGCGAGCGTCGAGAAGCACATCACCTCGATCTTCCAGAAGCTCGGGTTCGAGCCCGACGAGTCCGGCAACCGCCGGGTGCTCGCGGCACTCGCCCACATCGAGAACCAGGCTGAGAAGCCGCAGACAGGAGGCATCCGATGAACACGACGACGAAGGCCGGGATCGGCGCGATCACCATCGTGACCGCGGTGGTCGGCGGGGTGGCGATCGCGGGCACCGCAGCATCCGCCGCGTTCACGGGGGCGAACGAGCTGGGCACCGGACCGACATCCACGTCGGCCGGGGTGACGGGCGTGACCGACCTGAACGTCACGGTCGACGCCGCCGACGTGCGGGTCGAGTTCTACGAGGGCTCGGAGGCCCGCCTCGAGAGCGACAACGGCGACCTGGACGGCTGGCGGCTGTTCCGCGACGGCGACGAGCTGAAGCTGAAGAGCCCGGACCGCGGCTGGAACTGGTTCCTGCCGGACTGGCTGCAGGACGGCGAGACCGTCACTCTGCTGCTGCCGGAGTCGCTGAGCGGGCTGGACGCCGAGTTCGACGTGGACGCCGGCGCGCTGCGCGTGGACGGGGAGTTCGGCGAGCTGGATGCCACGGTGAACGCGGGCGCGCTGAACCTGGACGGCTCGGCGCGCAGCCTCGACGCCGAGGTGAACGCCGGCCGGGCGGACATCGCCCTCGCCGAGGTGCGGGACGCGGAGTTCACCGTGCAGGCTGGAAGGCTGACCGCGGACCTGTCCACGGCACCGCGTACCGTGACCGCGGATGTGTCTGCCGGACAGCTGACGCTGACCGTTCCCGATGACGAGTACGACGTGCGGAAGAACGTCTCCGCGGGCACGCTGAACAGCGATCTGCGGGAGTCCTCGAG
>JAITUD010000007.1 GCA_031286555.1 Microbacterium sp.
CGCGTGTCGACATACCGCGACCTGGAGCCCTCGCTGCTCGGACGGGTCGAGGAGCTCATCGACTTCGTCACCGAGTGACCCGGAGCGCATCAAAGATACGAAACATAAGATCGATCTCCGATTCTTCTTCCCTCCAGAAGGATTCGCGGGCAGAATCGGCACAAGCCGTTCCTGCTCCGAGGAGAGAATCGTGAAAATTCGCAACCTGATCTCGGCCGGCGCCGTCGCCGTGCTGATGGTCGGACTCCTGACGCCTGTCGCATCCGCGAGTGCGGGCGAGGATGATACGCATCAGAAGATGATCACGTCGACGCATTGGGACTCCAGGCGCGACTTCGCCCGCGGAACGTCTGACGGTGTGATGCCCGGGCAGCACGGCGGAGTGGCGCTGTCGCCGGCCCGCTCGCACCGGCTGCCGACCCTGACGTACACCGATCCGTTCGGTGACGGCGCGGCGCGCACCTATGAGTACGGCACCTGGACCTCGCCTGTCGTCGCTCCCGGCTATTCGATCGACGAGGCGATCGTCTCGTGGAACGCGACGACGCCCACGGGCACCTGGGTCGAGTCGTCCTTCCGCGGACGCCTCGCCGACGGCACCTGGACCAAGTGGTACGTGATGGGCCGCTGGACCTCAGGAGCGGACTTCGACAAGGGTGACATCCATCGCACCTCGGTCGACGGTCAGGGCGACGAGCACGCGAACATCTGGACAGACACGTTCTCGGCGCGCACGGGACAGGAGCCGGAGGCGTTCCAGACCCGGGTGCGACTGCTGCGCCCGGAGGGCTCGAGGGCGAGGCCCAGTCTCGAGGCGGTGACCACGCTCACCAACGAATACCTCAAGGGGGCGGATGCCGCGACCAGCGCGTTCACGCTCGGCAGGCAGGTCGAACTGGACGTGCCGCCGTACGCGCAGAACATCCATTCCGGCGAGTACCCGGAGTTCGGCGGCGGGGGAGAGGTCTGGTGCTCGCCCACCTCGACGGCGATGGTGCAGTACTTCTGGGGCAAGCGGGTGCCGGCGAGCGAGCTCGCGACGATCGAGGGCGTACCGCAGGACCCGCAGGTGGCCTACGCCGCCATCCACGCCTGGGACTACACCTACGAGGGCGCAGGCAATTGGCCGTTCAACGCCGCGTACGCGCACCGCTTCGGGCTCGACTCGTTCGTCACCCGCTTGCGTTCGCTCGCCGAGGCAGAGCGGTTCATCGCGCGCGGCATCCCCGTGATCGTCTCACTCTCATGGAGTCTCGACGAGATGCCGGAGGCCGGATACGAGACCGACGGTCACCTCATGGTGCTCATCGGCTTCACCGCCGACGGCGATCCGATCCTCAACGATCCCGCGTCGAACAGCAACGCGAACGTGCGCAGCGTCTACACCAGGGAGAACTTCGAGAAGGTGTGGCAGAACTCCACCAACGGCATCGCGTACATCTACACGCCCCAGGGCACGCGTCTGCCGGACAACTTCCAAGGAGTCACCCCGAACTGGTGATCGGCGCGGGCGAACGGGCCGATTACCCTGGAGGGATGCCAGAACCCCGCACCTTCCGCGACGAGCCGGTCTCGTTCGTCCGCCGCTCCGGTCGCATGTCCGAGGCCCAGGAGCGGGCTTTCGAGGAACTCGCGCCGCACTACCTGCTCGACGTGCCCCGCGACGTCGCCTGGACCTCCGTGCACCCCGACGCCCGGCTCGACCCGGCATCGGAGTACGGCCGAGAGGCGTCGCTGATCGTCGAGGTGGGCTCGGGCCAGGGCCACGCGATCGTGCACGCGGCATCCACCCGTCCCGAGGACGACTTCCTCGCCGTCGAGGTGTTCCGGGCCGGGCTCGCCCGCACGATGCTCGACGCCGACAAGGCCGGCGCGCGCAACCTGCGCCTGGTCGAGGCGAACGCCCCCGAGGTGCTCTCCTCGTACCTGCCAGCCGGCGCGGCATCCGAGGTCTGGATCTTCTTCCCCGACCCGTGGCACAAGAAGCGGCACACCAAGCGCCGCCTGGTGCGACCCGGGTTTCCCGCGACCGCCGCTCGTGCGCTCGCGGACGGCGGGATGCTGCGTCTCGCGACCGACTGGGAGGACTACGCGCTGCAGATGCGCGACGTGCTCGACGAGGCGCCCGAGTTCGAGCGCGCGTTCGAGGGGGAGTGGGCGGACCGCTTCGACGGCCGGGTGATGACCGCCTTCGAGCGCAAGGGCATCGCGAAGGGCCGCGACATCCGCGACCTCACCTACCGCCGAGTGCAGTGACGCGCAGCGCCTGGCGGAGCCTCGGACCCGCCGCGCTGGTGTGCGCGGCGGCGCCGGCGTTCTTCGTGCTGGGCTGGACCGTGGTCGGCTGCGCGCTGCTGATCGGCGGCATCGGGTCCGCAGCGCTTCTCGAGCGCCGACGCATCGCCGCCGTCGAGCCCTCGCTGACCCGGGATCTCGCGCTGATCGGCGTCGGCATGCTGATCGTCCATTCGATCCCGCTGGCCGCCGAGCTCGACGACGGCGCGATGCTGCGCTTCACCCTGGCGCTCGGCGGCGCGGTCCTCGTGCCCTATCTCGTGTCGCGCTTCGTGTTCCGCGATCGGGCGATCTCGTTCCCCTGGCGCACAGGACGGCGCTGGGCGCCGTGGCAGTGGATCTGGCTGGTCGCGGTGCTCGCGCTCGGATGGCTGATCCTGCCGTTCTACTTCATCACCAGCGGGGTGTACCTGAACTGGCCCGTGGTGGACAGCCCCGACCTCATCGGCCGGCTGTTCGTCGGCGTCGGCGCCGTCGGCATCTGGGATGAGCTCGATCACATCCGCGGCGCTCTCCACCTCGGCGAGAGCCTGCGCGGCTGTTCTTCATCTGCACGGTGTTCGCGCTGCTGCGCCGGCACCTGCCGGACGCCGCGGCGAACGTGCTGCAGGCGGCGGTGTTCGTCTCGTTCCTCTGGGAGCTCGGCTACCGCGCATGGGGGCCGGTGCTGACGATCCCGTTCGCGCTGCTGCAGGGCTGGATCTTCGTCCGCACGCACTCGCTCGCGTATGTCGTCACGGTGCACCTGCTGTTCGACGCCGTCGTGTTCGCGGTGCTCGTGCACGCGCACAACCCGGGGATGCTGCCGATCTTCCTGCTGTGACCTGCGCCACGGCCCTCCCGGGGCTGAGAGGATTGATGCATGGACATCCGTACCGCGACCGCTGCCGCGCTGAGCGATCAGGAGGTCCTCCGACTGCGTGAGGACTTCCCGATCCTGCAGAGCGAGGTGAACGGGCATCCGCTCGTCTACCTCGACTCGGGGGCGACCTCGCAACGGCCCTTCGCGGTCCTCGACGCGGAGCGGGAGTTCGCGTCGACGCTGAACGCCGCCGTGCACCGCGGCGCGCACACCCTCGCCGCCGAGGCGACCGTCGCCTTCGAAGACGCCCGCGCGGCCCTCGCCGAGTTCATCGGTGCCGACGAGGACGAGGTGGTCTGGACCTCGAACGCCACCGAGGCCGTGAACCTCGTCGCCTACTCGCTCTCGAACGCCTCCGTCGGCCGAGGCGGCCCTGAGGCCGACCGCCTGCGACTCGGACCCGGCGA
>JAITUD010000043.1 GCA_031286555.1 Microbacterium sp.
TCCGACGAGTCGAGCAGCCACGGCACCAGAGTGATCGTCACACCGTGGATCAGCATCAGCTGGTTCGCCATGCGGCGGGCGCGGCGGTTGTGCAGCACGCTCTCCCACCAGTGCCCGACGATGTACTGCGGCAGGTACACGGTGATCACCGAGGGGCCGTGCTTCTCGCGGTACTTCTTGATGTACGCCTCGACCGGCTGCGCGTAGGTGCGGTAGGGCGACTCCACGATGACCAGCGGCACCGGGATGCGGTGCTCGAGCCAGTCCTTCTGCAGCTGCTCGCCGTCGTGCGCGTCCGTCGCGACGTGCAGCGCCACGGTCTTCTCGTGCCGAGCGGCCAGCGCGTAGTCGACGGCCTTGACCACCGGCTTCTGCAGCCTGTTCACGAGCACGATCGCCACGTCGCCCTCGGAGCCGAAGTGCGTGGTGTCGTCGATCGCGATCTCGTGCTCGACGTCGCGGTAGTACCGCTTCACGCCGATCATCAGCAGCGCCAGCAGCGGGATCGCCAGGAAGACCAGCCAGGCACCGTGCGTGAACTTGGTGATCGTCACGATCACCAGCACCGACACGGTCATGATCGCGCCGACCAGGTTCACGCCCATGCTCACGAAGATGTCCCGCGGCACAGCCTCTCCGCGCTCCCTGTGCTCGCGGATCAGGCGCCGCCAGTGCTTCACCATGCCGATCTGGCCCAGCGAGAACGACACGAACACGCCGATGATGTACAGCTGGATGAGGTTGGTCAGGTTGGCCTGGAACACCACCAGCACGCCCACCGCGGCGATGCCGAGCAGGATCATGCCGTTCGAGAACACCAGGCGGTCACCACGGGTGTTCAGCGCCTTCGGCGCATAGCCCTCGCGCGCCAGCACCGAGCCCAGCAGCGGGAAGCCGTTGAACGCGGTGTTCGCAGCGAGCAGCAGCACGCAGGCGGTCGCCGCCTGGATGATGAAGAACATGATGCTGCCCTGACCGAAGGTCGCCGAGGCCACCTGCGCCATCAGGCTGGGCTGCGGGTTCGAGCAGTCGAAGCCCACGAGGTCGCAGGCGTTCTCGGCGTACTGCACACCCGAGATCAGCGCCAGCGCGGTGAGGCCCGCGAACAGACAGGCCGCGATCGAGCCCATCATCGCGAGCGTGGTCTGCGCGTTGCGGATCTTCGGGATGCGGAACGCCGGCACCCCGTTCGACACCGCCTCCACACCGGTCAGGGCGGAGCATCCGCTCGAGAACGCGCGCAGCAGCAGCAGCACCATCGCCGCCTGGCCCAGGCTGTCGGCGTGCACCGTGTACGCCGCGCTCGCCGCGACCGGCGCATCGCCGAAGGCGGTGCGCGCGAGACCCGCGATGATCATGACGAGCACCGAGCCGATGAAGATGTAGGTGGGGATCGCGAAGACGGCGGATGCCTCGCGCACGCCCCTCAGGTTCACGATGACGATCAGGATGACGAACCCGACCGCCAGCTCGACGCGCACCGGGTTCAACTGGGGCACCGCCGAGATGATGTTGTCGACGCCGGAGGCGATGGACACCGAGACGGTGAGCACGTAGTCGACCAGCAGGGCCGCCGCGACGATCACCGACGGGATCTCGCCGAGGTTCTTCTGCGTCACCTCGAAGTCGCCGCCGCCGGACGGGTACGCCTTGATGATCTGCCGGTAGCTGAGCACCACGACGATCAGCAGCAGCACGACGGCCGCCGCGATCCACGGGCTCAGCGTCAGGAAAGCCGTGCCGCCGATCAGCATGATCATCAGCATCTCCTGCGGCCCGTAGGCCACGGAGCTGAGCGCATCGGATGCGAAGATCGGCAGTGCCATGCGCTTCGGCAGCAGCTGGTCGTTGACCGCTTCGGTGGTGAGCGGTTCTCCCAGCAGCAGCCGCTTGGCGGTCTGTTCCGCCGGGCGTTCTTCATTTGCCACGAACGGCGACACTACGCCTGCACGGGGCACCGTGCAATCCGGCGGGCATGATGCCGCGAAATAGACTCGAGGCATGGGGGATCAGATCATGCTCGGCGTCCTTGCGATCCTGATCGGGGTGGGCATCGGCATCGTGCTGTTCGTGCCCTTCGTGGCGGTCAGCTACCGGCGTCGCGGAAGGCTCTCGGCGGGTCGTCTGCTGCTCTGGCTGGCCGCGCTGATCTACTTCTGGGCCATCTGGACCTACACGCTGCTGCCGCTGCCCGACCCCGACACGATCCGCTGCGTCGGCGCGATCACCGATCCGATGGAGGTCGTCCGCGACATCCAGAAGGCGATCGCCGCGCCGGGCCGCACCATCACGAACCCGGCGATCCTGCAGCTGGTGTTCAACGTGCTGCTCTTCGTGCCGCTCGGCTTCTTCGTCCGCGTGATCGGCGGACGCGGCATCCTCGTCGCGCTGCTGATCGGGTTCGGCCTCTCGCTGTTCATCGAGACCACGCAGCTGACCGGCGTCTGGGGCCTGTACCCCTGCGCGTACCGGTTCTTCGACGTCGGCGACCTGATGACCAACACCACCGGCGCCGTGCTCGGCTCGATCGCCGGGCTGATCGTGCCTCGTGCCTATCGCGGCATGACGCCGGCGGCGGATGCCGGGATGCCGCGACCCGTCACCCGCGGACGCCGAGCCTTGGCGATGCTGTGCGACGGCCTCGGCTTCTGGTTCGTGACGGTGGGCGTCTCGATCGGCGCCCAGCTGTTCATCGGATATGTGCTGAACGACAGGCAGACGATGACCGAGGGCGAGGTCTCCGGCTTCATCGGCACGGCCTCGGCGGTCGTGCTGTGGCTGGTCGTGATCCTGGCGACAGGCCAGTCGATCGGCGACTTCGCCGTGCAGCTGCGTTACGGCGGCGGCCCGATGCCGCAGCCCCTGCCCCGGCTGCTGCGCTGGCTCGGCGGCATCGCAGGCCTGTCCGCGATCGGGCTGCTCGGCGGATTCTTCGACCTGATCTCGTCGGCGGCGATCCTGGTCGCCGTGGCGATGCTGTTCTTCAC
>JAITUD010000103.1 GCA_031286555.1 Microbacterium sp.
CGGCGTCTGGTCCGGTGAATCGCTGAACGGACCGAGCGCCACCGCCTCGACTCCGGTGAGGCCGTTGCGCGTGGTGACCGCATCGCCCAGGAACAGCGCGTCGGCGGAGGGGATGCGGATCGCGACCGAGCCCGGCGAGTGCCCGGGCAGCCCGATGATCTCCGGCGCGCCTGGCAGGTCGAGCACGTCTCCGTCGCGGAAGGTACGCACCTCGCCGATCCGCACGGTGCGCATCGCTCCGCGCCGGATGCCGCTTCCGAGGAAGCGCACGACCGGGCCGAGCTTCCAGGCGCCGCCGGGGGCGTGCGACTTCACCTCTCCCCTGGCCCGCGCGGCATCCGCCTCATGCACGTGGACCGGCACGCCGTGCTCGGTTCGCAGCCACTCGGCGACCCCGATGTGATCGCTGTCGCCGTGGGTCAGCACGACACCGCGGATGTCGGACAGTTCGTGCCCTGCCGCGCGCAGCGCGCTCTCGAGCGCCTTGCGGTCGCCAGGAAGGCCGGCGTCGACGAGCGTGATGCCTGCCTCGGTGAGGACGGCGTGCATCGCGACCAGGTCGTCGCCGATGCGGAGGATCTCTGTGTTCATGATGGCTACACTAAGTAGCCTTGAAGGCTAATGTCAATAGCCTTATGATCGATTCACAGGAAGGGGGGCCGCATGCCTGCACCACAGCGCGTCAGCCAGGAGGAGCTCGTCGCCGCGATCCGCCGGATCGCCGAAGAAGACGGGATCGACGCCGTCACGATGAGCTCGGTGGCATCCGCCGTCGGCGTTCGCACGCCGAGCCTGTACAAGCGAGCCGCCGACCGGCGCGGCCTGCTCCGCCTCGCCGCGGAGGATGCCGCCCGCGAACTCGTCGCGGAGATGTCCTCGGAGCCGTTCGCCCCGGGCGAGGGGCCGGCCGGACGGCTGCGACGGATGGCGCACGCACTGCGCGCGTTCACCGCTCGGGCCCCGCGCGTCTCGGGACTGCTGTTCGCCGCCCCCTCGGCCGCCGCCGCCCCCTCGCCCGAGGCCGGCGAACCGCTGCTGCGCCCGCTGCTCGATGCCGTCTCCGCCGCGGCACCCGGCGACCCCCTGCCCCCGGCCCGCACGTTCACCGCCTGGATCTACGGCTTCTGCACGATGGAGCAGGCCGGCGCATTCCGTCTCGGCGGCGACGTCGACGAGGCCTTCGAGTACGGGCTCGACATGCTGCTGGACGCAATCGCGCGCCCGCGGACCTGAAGCGAAGGCCGGTCAGCCCGCCCTCAACGCGACCGAGCGACCGCGCAGGTGCGCCCGTACCGACGGATCGTCGGCGAGCGCGGCGGCCCGCTCGTACGCCGTCGCAGCCTCGGCCCGGCGCCCGGCACGTGCGAGCAGCTCGGCGCGCACCGCCCACAGCGGCTGGAACGTCTCAGGCTCCCCGGAGAGCAGAGCGAGACCGACATCCGGGCCGTCGATCCGTCCGACCACGGCTGCGTGCGCGACCCGGGCGCCCGCCGTGGGCGCCACCTGCAGCAGCGCGAGGTACAGCATCCGCAGGGCTTCGTCGTCGAGATCCTCACCGTGCCGACGTGCGACGTGCACCGCCTGGATCGCGGCCTCCAGCTCGAATCGCCCAGGCGCCATGGCGCTGCCCACGCCCTGTGCATGCCGCAGCGATTCCTCGGCCTCGGCGATCAGCCCGACATCCCAGGTCGCGGGATCCTGCTCCCCCAGCGGCACGAACTCGTCGGCTCGCCGCGCCAGCGAGAACGAGACGAGCGCCGCCAGCGCCCACGCCTCACGCACCACTGCGGCCGGTGCTCGCACGCGCTCCAGCGCGGCGGCGAGCGTGCGCGCCAGGTACCGGGCCTCCCCTGCGAGCGAATCGGCGCCGGACTCGCGCCAGGTGATCGCCGCGCAGCCGTACACCGCTTCGAGCACGGCATCGGCTCTGCCCACCATCTCCGTCCGCGGAGGCACCGCGAACGGCACCCGCGCCTGGGCGATCCGCCGCTTCGCGCGCACCAGCCGCTGCGCCATAGCCGAAGGCGAAGCCGCGAAGGCGCGCGCCACCTGCGCCGCCTCGAATCCGAGCACGGTCTGCAGCATCAGTGGCGCGCGGACCCTCGCGTCGATCGCCGGATGCGCGCACACGAAGAGCAGCTCGAGGCGCTTGTCGCCGATCGCCTCGGGATCGATGCCGTCCAGCGGATCGACCACGAGACCCGGAGCCCGCCCCAGCACGATGTCGGCCAGCGCCACGTCCCGGCTGGACGCCGCCCGCCATGCATCCCGCTGCCGGTTCCGCGCCACCGTCAGCAGCCAGGCGTCCGGATGCTCCGGCACGCCGGCATCCGGCCAGGTGCGCAGCGCCTGCTCGACGGCGGCCTGCCGCGCATCCTCGGCGGCAGGGATGTCGCCCGGGGGCGCCGCGTTGATCGACAGCAGGCGGCCGTCCGAGGCGCGGGCGGCGAGCTCTGCCGCCGCCCGCGCCCGCGCAGGACCGCCGGAGGACATCACTCGTTCGGCTGCCACTCGCCGTTCACGACGTGGGTCGCGCCGGGGCGGACCTCCACCGCTCCCCACGTGATCGACGGCGCCTTGCGCGCCCAGCCGATCGCCTCGTCCAGATCGGTGACGTCGATGACGAAGGTGCCGCCGAGCTGCTCCTTCGAGTCGACGAACGGCCCGTCCTGCACACGCAGCTCGTCGCCGTCCATCCGCAGCGTCGTGGTGACCGCCGACGGCTGCAGCACCTCACCGGAGAGAAGCACCTTCGCATCGCTCAGAGTCTTCGCGTAGGCGCCGAAGGCCCGCTGGCCAGCGGCGAGCGCCTCGTCGTCGAGCACGAAGTCCCCACCGGGCTCGGGGTAGTGCAGCAGGATCGTGTATCGCATGATCGTTCCCTTCATCGGGATGCGTCGCTCGGAGTGGTTCTCCGCACATCCACTGTGAAGACGATCGGGGCCGAGGTCAATCGACACCTCGGCGGGATCCGGCGCCGTCAGCCCCGCAGGACGGAGTCGATCAGGCCGGGGAAGCGCACATCGAGCTCGGTGCGCCGCAACTGGATCGCGTGCGTGCGACCGTTCACGATCGTGCGGGTGAGACCCGCCTCGCGCAGCGTCTTGAAATGGTGTGAGAGCGTCGACTTCTGCAGCCCCAGCCCCCACACGTCCGCGGTCTTGGCATGCGGCTCACCGTCGGCGAGAACCTGGACGATCGCGAGGCGCGCCGGATCGGCGAGCGCACGCAGCACGCCGACGAGCTCGATCTCCTCGACGTCGGGCGTCGGATACGGATCTGCAGACGGCGCCGACACGGACTTCTCCCTCAAATAGTTTGACGATCATCGAACAATGCCCTACGGTGATCGTATGACAGTGATCGAACAATCATACCGCGGGGTCCTTCCACGGCTGATCCTGCTCGCCGCATCGATGTTCCTCGTCGGCACGAACGCGTTCGTGATCGCCGGACTCCTCCCCCGCATCTCCGACGCGCTGCATACCAGCGAGACCGCTGTCAGCTACACCGTGACCGGGTACTCCCTGGTCGTCGCCGTCGCCGCACCGGCGATCGCCATACTGCTCCCGCGCATGCCGCAACGGGTGCTGATGACCATCGGCGCCGCACTGTTCGCCGTCGGCACCGCGATCACCGCAGCCGGCGACGACCTCGGCTGGTTCACGACCGGCCGCATCCTGGCCGCCCTCGGCGGCGCAGCGCTCGTGCCGACGGCAACGGCGGTCGGTGCGGGGCTGGGCCCCGCCGAGCACCGCGGACGCGCGCTGGCGATCGTCGGAGCCGGCTTCACGCTGGCGACCGCGCTCGGCGCACCGCTCGGCACCGCCGCGGGCAGTGCATTCGGATGGCGCATGCCACTGACCGCGCTCGCCCTCGCCGGCGCCACGGTCGCGCTTCCTCTGCTCACCCTGTTCAGTCTGCCTTCGCGCAGCACGGCACCGAGTCTGCGGGCGCGATTCGCCCCTCTCGCCGACCCCCGCATCCTGCTCACGCTGATCGCCTTCTCGCTGGCGGTCGCCGCATTCAATGTCGTCTACATCTTCAGCGGACAGGTGGCCGCACCATCGACCGCGGGGTCGGGCTCCCTCCTCGCCCTGCTGCTGCTCGCCTTCGGCGCAGGCGGCGTCGCCGGCAACCTCATCGCCGGCGCGATCACCGACCGACTCGGCGGACGCACCGCCGCGCTCCTCGCACTGGCCGTGCAGCTGCTGGCGCTGGGCCTGATCGCTCCGCTGGAGTCGAGCTACCCCGCCCTTCTCGCCGCGTTCGTCGTCTGGGGTGCGGCGTCGTCCGCGATATCGATCCCCGTGCAGCACCGCCTCGTGTCGATCGCGCCCTCGCAGGCACCCCTGACGATGTCGTGGTACTCGACGGCGCTCTATCTCGGCATCGCACTCGCACCACCACTCGGCAATGCCGCGGGCGCCCTGGGCGGCGCACTCTGGATCCCGCTCACCGGCGCGCTCGCGACCTGCGTCGCCGTCGGGCTGCTGCTCGCCGGCAGCGCGCGAAAGCACCGTGCGGCTGATTCGGAGCCGGTCGGCACGACCGTCTGAACCGCGGCATCACGCCGGCGCGTGCGCCTCCAGGAACTCGTACACGTCGGTCGTGTCGACGCCGGGGAACGCTCCGGTCGGCAGCGTCGCCAGCAGGGTCCGCGGGGTGCGCACGTTCGGCCAGGACTGCGTGCGCCACCGCTCCTCCAGCTCTGCCGGCGCGCGACGGCAGCACACCTCCGTGGCGTGCGGCGACGTGCCCCGGTTCTGGGTGTCCCGCCCGACGAACCACTTCGTGTCGTCGAACCGCACCCCCACGCTCACCGAGTGCAGTCCCTCGCTGGAGGGCTCAACGCGCGCGGTGCACCAGTAGGTGCCATTGCCGGTGTCGGTGTACTGGTAGTACGGGTTGAACCTGTCCTCGACCTCGAACACCTCGCGGCTGGTCCAGCGCCGGCAGCACATCTGCCCCTCGATCGCGCCGAGCCGGTCGGTGGGGAAGTTCACGTCGTCGTTCTCGTAGGCCTTCGTGATGGTGCCGGACTCGTGCACCTTCAGGAAGTGCACCGGGATGCCGAGGTGCCGCGTCGCGAGGTTGGTGAACCGGTGCGCGGCCGTCTCGTACGACACCGAGTAGGTGTCGCGGAGGTCCTCGATCGAGATCGCGCGCCGCGCCTTGGCATCCTGCAGCACCGGCACGACGTGCGATTCCGGCACCAGCAGAGCGCCGGTCAGGTAGTTCGTCTCCACCCGCTGGCGCAGGAACTCCGCGTAGCTGCGCGGCTCGGCGTGACCGAGGATGCGGCTGCTCAGCGCCTGCAGCACGGCGGTGCGCGCGTCACCCTTGGCCTGCACTCCGGTGGACAGGTACAGCCGGCCGTTCGCGAGGTCGGCCACGCTGCGCGTGGACTGCGGCAGGTCGGGCGCGTAGTGCAGGGTGAACCCGAGGTGGGCGGCGATCTCGGATGCGGTGCGCTGCGTGAGCGGCCCGCCGGGATGCCCGACCGCGTCGAGGATCTCGCGTGCCGCAGTCTCGAGGCTCTCGAAGTAGTTGTCCTGGGTGCGCATCAGGTGCCGCAGCTCGACGTTGGCGCGGCGCGCCTCCTCCGGCGTCGCGGCACGCTCATCGCGCAGCCGCTCGATCTCGCCGTGCAGGGCCAGCATCGCGGCGAGCGCGTC
>JAITUD010000115.1 GCA_031286555.1 Microbacterium sp.
TCGATGTACGGGTGCCCGACGATCTTCAGGTGCGGCCCGTGCGGGCCCCGCAGGATCTGCTCCACCATGCGGGTCTCCTTCGAACCCGGCACCAGGTGGTCGACGAGCACGCCGTATCGACGCTGCGGGGTCGGCGGGGCCTCCGCGAGCAGATCGTCGAGCAGGTCGATACCCTGCAGATACTCGACGACGACACCCTCGTGCCGCAGGTCGGCACCCCACACCTTCTCGACGAGCTCGGCGTCGTGCCGGCCCTCGACCAGGATGCGGCTGGGCAGCGCCGTCCGCGCCCTGCTGTCCGCGACCGCGAAAGAACCCGAGGCGGTGCGCTGCGGACCGGTCGGCTTCGCCGCAGGATGCACCAGGCGCACCGGCTCGCCGTCGATGAGGAACCCGGCCCCGAGCGGGAACATCCGCCGCCGGCCCTTCCAGTCCTCCAGCTCGACCATCCCGGCCTCGATCCGGATCACCGCACCGCAGTACCCGTCGTCGGCGACCTCGACCACCAGATCGGCCTCGGCCGCGACATCCGCGGACTTCTTGAACCCCTGCTCGCGCCAGCCCGCGGCGAGCACATCCGATCCGTACCGGTCTTCCATGCCCTCCAGGGTATGCGTCGCGCGAGCGCGCTCCGCGCAGGGCGAACGGCGATTGCCTCCCGCCGCTGTCGCCTGTCCGCGCCAGTGCATAGACTCGTGCCGTGGGGCATGCTCATCGGGGTGGAGGGAGCGGGATGCGGACTCGCTGGACGGTCATGGTGGGTCTGCTGGTCGCGCTTCTGGGCGCGGGCCTCACCGCCGGTGCGGCATCCGCGACGGACCCGGGGCCGCTCGAACCCGGCGTCTACGTGACCGACACCAGTGACGTCCTCACACCCGCGCAGGAGAAGGCGGCCGAGGCGCGCCTCGCCGAACTCGACAAGCAGACCGGTGTCGGACTGTTCTTCGTCTTCGTGCCGGAGTTCACGAACCCGGGCGTCGACACCGACTGGGTCACGGAGGCTGCGCGGAGCAACGGGCTGAACGATCATCAGTACCTGATCGCCGTCGCCACCGACACCCGCATGTTCGCGATGGGCGGCAAGACGGACGGCGGCCCGATCTCGGTCACCGACCGTGCCCGCGTGACCCAGGCGATGACCCCCTCGCTGAAGCAGAACGACTGGGCCGGCGCGATCGACGCGGCGGCCGACGAGGTGCAGGACATCGTCGTCGACGGTCCGGCGCGCACCGCACGCGGCTGGACGATCTTCGGCCTGGTCGTGGTCGCCGCCGTCGTGATCCTCGTGGTCGTGCTGCAGGTGCGCCGCAGTCGCAGGCGGGCGGCGGAGAAGGCGGCCCGTGAGGCGGAGATCGCCGCGCTGTCGCAGCAGGCTTCGATCGCCCTGGTGCGCACCGACGACGTCGTGAAGTCCAGCGAACAGGAGATGGAGTACGCGCGAGCGCAGTTCGGCGACGACGCCATCGGCGAGTTCGTCGAGGCGTTGAAGACCGCCCGCACCAACCTCGACCAGGCCTTCTCGCTGCAGCAGAAGCTCGACGACGAGATCCCCGACACCGATCAGGAGCGGATCGTCTGGAACCAGACCATCATCCAGCTGTGCTCCGAGTCGACGCAGTCGCTCGAGGCGCGCAAGGCCGCCTTCGACGAGCTCCGCGAACTCGAGCAGAACGCCCCGGCCGCGCTCGAGAACGTGCGCCGACTGCGCGCCGCGGCCGGCGCCGAGATCGACCGCGCCGACCAGATCTTCGCCGCACTGGGCACGATGTATGCGCCGTCGGCGATCTCCGCGGTCGCCGACAACACCGCTCAGGCGCGGTCGCGCATGGCGTTCACCGACGAGCAGATCCAGGCCGCCGATCAGCAGATCGCCGCCGGGAAGACCGGAGACGCCGCGGTGTCGATCCGCGCCGCGGAGGGCGCGGTGCAGCAGGCCACCCAGCTGGAGGATGCCGTCGAGCAGCTCTCGAAGGATCTGAAGGCGGCCGACGAGCGCGGGGCCGCACTCGTCGCCGAGCTGCAGAGTGACGTGCAGACCGCCCAGTCCCTGCCTGATCCGCAAGGACTCGTCGCTCAGACGATCGCCGCGACCACCCAGCATCTCTCCGACGCGCAGCGGCTGCTCGGCGGTTCCGGACGCAACCCCGTCGACGCGATGCGGGTGCTGGACGCCGCGAACGCCGTCATCGACCAGACCGTGCAGCAGGTTCGAGACGAGCAGGCCAGAATCGCACATGCCCGCAGCCTGCTCGGCGGAGCGCTGGAGCGTGCGGACGTGCAAATCTCCGCCGCGGAGAGCTTCATCCTGAACCGCCGCGGTGCGATCAGCTCCACCGCCCGCACCCGTCTCGCCGAAGCGCAGTCCAACCGCGACCAGGCGCGCCGCATGGCCGACACCGACCCGCAGCAGGCCCTCGCGTATGCGCAGCATGCGGATCGGATGGCCGGCGAGGCGCTGCGCCTCGCGCAGAACGACACAGGCTCCTGGGGCGGGGGCGGAGGCGGTGGCAACGACACCTTCGGCGCCGTGCTCGGCGGCGTGCTGATCGGCCAGCTCCTCGGTGGCGGCAGCAGCCGCAGCGGTGGAGGCTGGGGAGGCGGGGGCGGCGGCTGGAGCAGCGGCGGAGGCGGAGGCGGCTTCTCCGCCGGGGGCTTCGGCGGAGGCTACTCCGGCACCAGCGGCGGCCGCTTCTGAACCCGTACAGCACACACGAACTCGACTCACAGACCCTTCCGTATCGAAAGGAAACACACCATGGCCAAGGAATCCATCTTCGGGCGCATCTCCACGCTGGTGAAGGCGAACATCAACTCGCTCCTCGACTCCGCCGAGGACCCGCAGAAGATGCTCGACCAGCTGGTGCGCGACTACACCAACAACATCGCCGACGCCGAGTCCGCGATCGCCGAGACCATCGGCAACCTGCGTCTGCTCGAGCGCGACCATGAAGAGGACGTGCGTGCGGCCCAGGAGTGGGGCAACAAGGCTCTCGCTGCCAGCCGCAAGGCCGACGAGCTCCGCGGGGCGGGCAGCACCGCCGACGCCGACAAGTTCGACAGCCTCGCGAAGATCGCGCTGCAGCGTCAGATCAGCGAGGAGCGCGACGCCCGCGCCGCCGAGCCGCAGATCGCCGCGCAGACCGAGATCGTCGACAAGCTGAAGAACGGCTTGAACGGCATGAAGGACAAGCTCGGGCAGCTCAAGGACAAGCGCAGCGAGCTGCTCGCGCGCGCCAAGGTCGCCGAGGCGCAGAACAAGGTGCAGGACGCCGTCAAGCAGATCAACGTGCTCGACCCCACCAGCGAGCTGGGCCGGTTCGAGGACAAGATCCGTCGTCAGGAGGCCCTCGCCCAGGGCAAGGCCGAGATCGCGGCATCCACGCTCGACGCCCAGTTCGAGAGCCTCGAGGACCTCGGCGAGCTCACCGAGGTCGAGGCGCGTCTGGCCGAGCTGAAGGCCGGCGGTTCGCCGAAGCCGCAGGCGGCCATCGAGTCCGAGTGACACCCGGGTGGGCGCCGCGCAGCGGCGCCCACCCGCTCTCCCCCATCATCCTGACACCCCCGACTGACATGACCGACTTCCTGATCGTCCCGCAGTGGCAGGGCTCCCCCGCCGCGCGGGCCATGCTCCTCACCGACGGAGCCGCCGCCATCGCCGGCGACCTGCCCCGCTCCGCCACCACGACCCTCGACGTCCCCCTCGAGGCCGGCGAGTCCCTCGGCAGCGGTGTGCACCGTCTGAGTTCGCTGCTGCGGGTGCGCTCCGCCCTGCAGGAGGCCTGGACCGAGGGTGCCGTCGTGATCGGCGGCGACTGCAGTGTGACCGTCGCCGCCCTCTCCGCGGCCGGCACCTCGGACGTCGCCGTGCTGTGGTGCGACGCGCACCCCGATCTGCACTCCCCCGACTCCTCGCCGTCCGGCGCGTTCTCCGGCATGGCGCTGCGCGCCGTGCTCGGCGAGGGCGAGGCCCAGGTCGCACTCTCCCCCGGAGTTCCGCGCGATCGCGTGGTGACCGTCGGCGTCCGCGCCGTCGACGACGAGGAGCAGGACGAGCTCGACCGGCTCACGTCGCTCACCCCCGAGGACCTCACCCGCGCGGATGCCGTGCTCGATGCTATCCGGGCCACCGGCGCCTCCCGGGTCTGGGTGCACATCGACGTCGACGTCATCGACCCCGCAGAGTTCGGCGGCGTCTCCGAGGCCGCGCCGTTCGGCGCCTCGGCATCCGACCTGATCGCCGCCATCCGCCGGCTCCGCGAGGAGTTCCCCCTCGCCGGCGCGACGATCGCGGGCTTCGCCCCGCGAACCCCCACGGCGGCCGTCGACGACCTCGGTGCGATCCTGCGGCTGATCGGCGTCCTCGCGTGACGGACGACTGGCGCCCGGCCGCCGAGGCCGCCCTGGCGCGCGGGCGGCGGTTCGACCGTCGCATCCCCTCGTTCCTGCTGCGCTCGCCGATCAGCCGTATCGGCTACTGGTGGGGCACCTCCGTCGGCTTCGTCTGGGGCTCGCTGTGGAGCACTGGCCCGGTCGAGCGCCGGAACGGACTGTGGGTGTTCCGCGGGCTGCCGAACTGGGCGTTCGCCCGTGGCGGCGTGTGCGTGGGCGGCTGCTATCTCACCGGCGACCACGCCCCCAGCGAGGCCGTGCTGAAGCACGAAGCCGTGCACAAGGCGCAGTGGCTGCGGTACGGCTTCATGATGCCCGTGCTGTACCTGTTCGCAGGGCGCGATGCTCTGCGCAACCGGTTCGAGATCGAGGCGGGCCTCGAGGACGGCGGGTATGTCCGCCGTCAGCGCGTCAGCAGGCCGTAGCTCTCCGGGGCACTGATCGTCGCGGCATCCATGCCGAGCGAATCGGTGAGGTGCTCGACGATGTCGGCCGTGCCGAGGAATCCGCCGAGCAGGGTGACGTGCGTCTCGACCTCGGGATCGCAGAGCATCTCGTCGGCCCAGGCGCACGTCGCGCGAGCCAGCGCCTCGCCCGGTGCGCACAGACGGCCGGAGCCGGCGGC
>JAITUD010000205.1 GCA_031286555.1 Microbacterium sp.
GATGCCGACGGGCTGGAGTGGCTCTCGCGCGACCCGGAGGTGTGGCGGGACTTCCATGACGACCCGCTCACCACCGAGGTGCCGCTGCTGAAGCTGTTCGGCGTGATCGACGCGGCCCGTCTCTACGGCCGGCCGGGCAAGGACCTCGGCCACGACGTGCCGGTGCTGCTCATGGTGGGGCGCGACGACCCGGTCGGCGGTCCGCACAGCGTGCACAAGCTCGCCGACGGCTACCGGAAGCGCTCCGGTCTGACGGACGTCACGACCCTGGTCTACCCCGACGGCCGGCACGAGATCTTCAACGACCTCGACCAGGAGCAGGCGCGGGGCGACGTGCTGGCCTGGCTGGAGAAGCACTTCCCGGCCGGGGGCCCCGCCGGAAAGTAGGCTGGACCCATGCACGGTGAGTACAAGGTCCCCGGGGGGAAGCTGGTCGTCGTCGACCTCGAGGTGCGCGATGACGTGATCCGCGACTTCCGACTGGCCGGTGACTTCTTCCTCGAGCCCGACACCGCGCTCGACGACATCAACGCCGCCGTCGAGGGGATGCCGGTCGAGGCCGACGCCTCCACGATCGCGGCCGCCGTCCGAGGTGCGCTGCCCGACGGCGCGCAGCTGCTCGGCTTCTCGCCCGAGGCCGTCGGCACCGCAGTGCGCCGCGCCCTGGTCACCGCACCCGGCTGGCGCGACTTCGACTGGGAGATCGTGCACGAGAAGGCCGTCTCCCCGCGGATGAACCTCGCACTCGACGAAGTGCTCACCGGCCGCGTCGGCGAGGGCCGCCGCAAGCCCACGCTGCGCATCTGGGAGTGGGACGAGTCGGCCGTCGTGATCGGGTCGTTCCAGTCGTACCGCAACGAGGTCGACCCTGAGGGCGCCGCCCGGCACGGGTTCGACGTCGTGCGCCGCATCTCCGGCGGCGGCGCGATGCTGATGGGCTCCGGCCAGATCATCACCTACTCGCTGTACGTGCCGGCATCCCTCGTGCAGGGCATGACCTTCGCCGACTCGTATGCGTTCCTCGACGACTGGGTGCTGCAGGCGCTCCGGTCGCTCGGCATCGATGCGACCTACCAGCCGTTGAACGACATCGCCTCGCCGACCGGCAAGATCGGCGGCGCCGCGCAGAAGCGCCTCGCCAACGGCGGGGTACTGCATCACGCCACCCTGTCGTACGACATCGACGGGCAGATGATGACCGAGGTGCTGCGCATCGGCCGGGAGAAGCTCAGCGACAAGGGCACCACGTCCGCCGCGAAGCGAGTCGACCCGCTGCGCAGCCAGACCGGACTGTCGCGCGCCGAGATCATCGAGCGCTTCAAGGACACCTTCCGTGCGCTCACCGGGGCGGAGGACGGCGGCATCACGCCCGACGAGTACGCCGACGCCGAGGCGCTGGTGGAGTCGAAGTTCGCCACCGACGCGTGGCTGCATCGGGTGCCGTGAGCAGACTTTCGGTTCCTGAGCGAGCGGAGCGAGACGAAGGGCGCGCACCCGTCACCATCATCGAGGGCGACAACCTCGAGGTCGCCGAGTCCCTGGCATCCGGCTCGTTCACGCTGATCTACCTCGACCCGCCGTTCAACACCGGGCGCGCGCAGACGCGCGAGCGCGTCGTCGCGACGCGCGCAGCCGAGGACGAGGCGACGGATGCCGCGGATGCGCCCCATGGCGAGATCAGCCATGGCTTCCACGGCCACCGCTACGAGCGGGTGCGCAGCATGCTGCACGCCTACGACGACCGCTTCGACGACTACGGCGACTTCCTCATGCCGCGGCTGCAGCAGGCCTGGCGGCTGCTCGCCGACGACGGCACGCTGTACCTGCATCTGGACTACCGCGAGGCGCACTATGCGAAGGTCATGCTGGACGCGGTGTTCGGGCGCGACGCGTTCCTGAACGAGCTGATCTGGGCCTACGACTACGGTGCGAAGTCGCGGCGGCGCTGGCCCACCAAGCACGACACGATCCTGGTCTACACGAAGACCCCCGGCGGGCACTTCTTCGACTCGGATGCCGTGGATCGCGAGCCCTACATGGCTCCCGGTCTGGTCACCCCGGAGAAGGCGGCCAGGGGCAAGCTGCCGACGGATGTCTGGTGGCACACGATCGTGCCGACCACGGGTCGGGAGAAGACCGGGTATCCCACGCAGAAGCCCGAGGGCGTGCTGCGCCGCATCGTGCAGGCATCCTCGCGGCCGGGGGATCGCGTGCTCGACCTGTTCGCGGGATCGGGGACGACCGGCGCCGTGGCATCCGCCCTCGGCCGCTCCGCGGTGCTGGTCGACTCGAATCCCGAGGCGATCCGCGTCATGCGCGAGCGGATGCCGCACGCGGAGGTCCGCACGGTCTGACGCGGACTTGGGACTCAGGAACGCGACCCTCGCGACTGAGTGCCATCGGCGCTAGGCTCACACGGAACGGCGTGTGCGCCCGGCGCACGCGGGTCCCCAGCGCAAAGGAGCGCCATGCCCACCGTCCTCAACCGCGTCTTCGCGGGCCTCGCCCTCGCGACGGCCGCAGTCCTCGCGCTCACGCCCGCCGCATCCGCCGCCCCGCCCGCGTCGAACGGCGCCTCGCGTTCCGGCGGCGACAGTGCGACCGTCACTGCACCCGACGGCCGCGTCTTCATCACCGACGAGCAGGGCCGTGCACTGCAGTTGCGCGGCTACAACGCGTCGAAGTACGTCAGCGACCGGCTCACGCCCGAAGACGTCGAGAAGATGGCCGACCAGGGGTTCGACTTCATGCGCCTCGTCGTGATGTGGCAGTACTTCGAGCCCGAGCAGGGCGAATACGACCAGGCGTACTTCGACTACGTCGACTCCGTGCTCGACGCCGCCGACCGTGAGGGCGTCCGCGTCATGATCGACATGCATCAGGACGTGTACGGGGCGGCGTTCGGCTCGGGCGGTGCGCCCGAGTGGGCGACGCGCACCGACGGCCTGCCCTTCGAGGCCGACCCGGCGAACTGGT
>JAITUD010000216.1 GCA_031286555.1 Microbacterium sp.
AGGCGGTCGCCGAGACGATCGCGAGCGGGGTGTCGACCGGGCGCCGGCTGTTCCTGCACGTCGGCATCGGGATCGGCGGGACGGTGACCCTCGACGGAGAGCCGGCCCCTGGTCCGAACGCCCGGGTCGGCGAGATCGGGCACGTGCAGGTCGTGTTCGGCGATGAGGCACGGGACTGCCCCTGCGGGCGGCGCGGGTGCCTGGAGTCGGCGGCGTCGATGCCGGCGATGCTCGGCCCCGCGTTCACCGAGGGGATGGATGCCGCCCAGGTGCGGGCCCTCGTCGAGGCCGCCGATCCGGAGCGGCTCGCGGTCGGTGCGGTCGCCCTCGGGCGCGTGATCACCATGCTCACCGCGATGCTCGATCCGGGTGAGGTGGTGATCGGCGGTTCTGCGGCCGGTCTGGGCGAGGAGTTCCTCGACATGGTGCGGGCCGAGACGGAGCTGCCGCCCAGCGGAACGGTGCGGGTGCCGGTGCGTGCCGCGGCCGGAGGGATCGCGCCCTACGCGGGGGCGGCGCAGTTCGCGCTCGGCGCCGCGCTCGGCGTGCGCTGGGCCGCGGCGCAGCTCGCCGAGTAGGACTGTCGGATCGTCTCGATTTGCCGTAACATGAGCGTTATTCGTGAGAAACGATCATAAAACTGCATCCGATGAGTGATCGGATCGCCTTCGAGGAGACAGACATGACCGAGACCCCCGCCGCCGGTGCGCACATGCGCGCCGAACTGTTCTCCCAGCCCGAGACCTGGGCCCGTGCGGCCGCAATGCGCGACGAGCAGGCCCTGCTGCCGGCATCCGGCGCCCGCATCGCCGTCGTCGGCTGCGGCACGAGCTGGTTCATGGCGCAGTCCTACGCCGCGCTGCGCGAGGCCGCCGGTCACGGCGAGACCGACGCGTTCACCGCCTCGGAGTTCCCGTACGGCCGCGGATACGACGCGATCGTCGCGCTGACCCGCTCCGGCACGACCACCGAGGTGCTCGAGCTGACCGAGCGCGTGAAGGGCAAGACCCCGGTGATCGCCGTCGTGGGCGACACCACCTCGCCGCTCGTCGACCTGGCCGACACCGTGATCGGTCTGCCCTTCGCCGACGAGAAGTCGGTCGTGCAGACCCGGTTCGCGACCACCGCGCTCGCCCTGTTCCGCGCCTCGCTGGGCGAGTCGCTCGACGCCGCGATCGCCGACGCCGCCGGTGCGCTGAGCGACGCCGCCTCGACCGACCCCGCTCTTCAGGAGGCCGAGCAGTACAGCTTCCTCGGCATGGGCTGGACCATCGGCCTCGCACACGAGGCCGGCCTGAAGATGCGCGAGTCCTCGCAGTCGTGGACCGAGTCGTACTCGGCCATGGAGTACCGCCACGGTCCGATCGCGATCGCCGCTCCCGGCCGCGTCACCTGGGCCTTCGGCGAGGTGCCCGAGGGCCTCGAGGCGCAGGTGCTCGCCACGGGTGCCCGGTTCGTGCAGCACCCGATCGATCCGATGGCCGACCTGGTGCGCCTGCACAACGTCGCCCTCGAGCGTGCCGTCGCGAAGGGCCTCGACCCCGACCAGCCGCGCAACCTGACCCGTTCCGTCATCCTCGAGGCCTGAACATGACCGCCGCATCGGACGCCGCGGCCACGGGCGCGGACGCAACTTCGGAGCCGGGGCGCGACGTGCCTGATGCGGAGGCGCGACACGCGGAGGGCGGCGGCTCGGATCCGCAGTTGGGTACAGCGGCGGCCGGCATCCCCGATGTGGTGACCGACGCGTCGGGTGAGCGCCTCGCCCGCGCCGCGTCGATCGGCGCCGGTGCTCCCGTGCTCGCCTTCGACGTGGGCGGCACCGACATCAAGTCGGCGCTGTTCGACGCCGAGGGCAACGCCGTGGGACTGCGGCGCACGCCGACCCCGGATGCCGGTGACGACATGCCCGCGCGGCTCGTGGAGCGCATCGGCGAGCTGGGCGACGCGCTGCGCGCGCAGCATCCCGACATCGAGCCGCAGGCCGTCGGCTTCGTCGTGCCCGGCATCGTCGACGCGGATGCCGGCATCGCGGTCTTCTCCAGCAACCTGGGCCTGCGGAACGCGCCGCTGCGGATGCTGGCCGAGCAGCGCTTCGGGCTGCCGGTGGCGTTCGACCACGATGTGGGCACCGCGAGCTGGGCCGAGCACATGCTCGGCGCCGCGCGGGACTACCCGAACTCGGTCGCGATCATCATCGGCACGGGCATCGCGGGCACCATCCTCGTCGACGGCGTGCCCTACACCGGCGGCGGCTATGCCGGCGAGATCGGGCACTCCCCGATCGGGGACTGGCCCTGCCCGTGCGGCGCGCGCGGATGCCTCGAGGTCGTCGCCTCGGCCGGGGCGATCTCCCGGCGCTACGAGGAGGAGACCGGCGCAGAGGTGGACGGGGCGAAGGAGGTCATCGCCAGGGCCGACGCAGGCGACGCCGTGGCCGACCGCATCTGGAACGAGGCGCTCGACGCACTCACGATGTCGATCGCGCAGCTGACCGCTGTCGTCGCCCCCGAGGCCGTTGTGATCGGCGGCGGGCTCTCCCGGGCCGGCGGCGCGCTGTTCGACGAGCTGCGCGCCAGGCTGGCCGCTCGGCTGAGCTTCCACCGCATCCCGGTGCTGATCCCGGCCGAGCTGTCCGGCAATGCCGGCATCCTGGGTTCCGCCCTGCGCGCTCGGCGGGTGCTCGCATGATCGCGTCAGTCCGGTACGGCCGCACGATTCGGGCACGGATGCACGACCGGATGCGGGCCGCTCTCGTGCAGCCGTTCCCTGGTCGTGCAGGTGTATCCGTGCGCCCGTCGGGGCGTGAGGTCGCGCCGGGTACAGGCGCACGATCCGGGAACGCCCGCACGGTCGGACAGGCGGATGCGTCGTGCATCCGTACCCGAATCGTGCAGGTGTGTCCGGCGGTGGTGCTCGCATGATCGTCACGGTCACGCCGAACCCGGCATTGGATCTCACCTGGCACGTCGAGAGGATCGTGCTCGGCGGCACGCACCGAGCGGATGCCGGCGCTGCGCGCGCAGGCGGCAAGGGCCTGAACGTCGCCAGGGTGGCGCATGCCGCAGGCGCCGAGACTCTTGCGGTGACGACCGTCGGCGGGGCCACCGGCGAGGAGTTCCGGGCCGAGCTGACCGCCGCCGGCGTGCCCGCCGTGCTGGTCCCGGTCACCGCCGCGACCCGGCGCAGCATCGCCCTCGTCGACGAGGCGCTCGGCGACACGACGATCGTGAACGAGCGCGGCATCGCCCCGACCGATGCCGAGTGGGATGCCCTCCGGGACGCGGTAGCGAAGGCGCTGGCCTCCCCGGCTCCTGAGCGGGCGCAGCGAGACGAAGGGCGCCCCGTCCTGGTGATCTCCGGCAGCGTCCCCCCTGGGACCCCCGAAGAGCTCCTCCCGTCGCTGATCGCCCTCGGCCGCGCGGCCGGCGCGATCGTGATCGCCGACACGTCCGGTCCGGCGCTGCTGCGCGCCGCGGATGCCGGTGCCGACGTGCTCAAGCCGAAC
>JAITUD010000220.1 GCA_031286555.1 Microbacterium sp.
CGAGCCGGTCTGGGCGATCGGCTCCGGCCAGGCGGCCACGCCGGCGCAGGCGCAGGAGGTCTGCCAGGCGCTCCGCCAGGTGATCGCCCGTGTTCTCGACGAGGATGCCGCGGCGCGCACGCGCGTGCTGTACGGCGGCAGCGTGAAGTCCGGGAACATCGCGAGTTTCATGCGCGAGCCCGACGTCGACGGCGCCCTGGTGGGCGGCGCGAGCCTCGTCGTGGACGAGTTCGCGGCGATCATCCGGTTCGAGAAGCACGTCGGCGTCTGAGCGGCGCAACCGGGCCCTGAACCGGCGACCCCGTATAATCGACAGTCATGTGGGCCGTTCGGCCCCGGTGAAAGGCTTCTACCCGTGCAGGTTCTCGAGTTCGTGCTGCAGGTGCTGCTGGGCATCAGCAGCGTTCTGCTGACTCTTCTCATCCTTCTCCACAAGGGCCGCGGTGGCGGTCTGTCCGACATGTTCGGCGGCGGCATGACCGCGGCCGTCGGCTCGTCGGGCCTCGCGGAGCGCAACCTCAACCGGTTCACGATCGTGCTGGCCCTGGTGTGGTTCGTCTCGATCGTCGGCCTCGGCCTCATCACGAAGGTCGGGGTGGTCTGATGGCCACCGGCGGCAACGCGATCCGCGGCACCCGCGTCGGCTCCGGCCCGATGGGGGAGCAGGACCACGGCTACCACGCCGACCGCATCGCGGTCTCGTACTGGGACGGCCTCGGAAACGAGACCGTGCGGTACTTCGCGGCGGGTCTGCCCGAGGAGGAGATCCCGGACATCATCGACCACCCGCACACCGGACTTCCGGCCGGGCGCGACAAGCAGAATCCGCCGGAGCTGGCCAAGGCCGAGCCGTACAAGACGCACCTCGCCTATGTGAAGGAGCGTCGTACCGACGAAGCGGCCGAGCAGCTTCTCGACGACGCGCTGACTCAGCTGCGCGAGCGCCGCGGTCAGTGAGCCAGGCGAAGTGACGGAACGCGACCCCCGGGACCTCGAGTCCCGGGGGTCGCGTCGTCTCACGTGCAGCTGCTGCCCAGACCGAGCAGGATGACGTTCAGCGTGAACGACCGCGGCGTCGCGTACCAGGAGGTGCCCGGATAGCCGGTCTGGATGCTGATCGCGTAGGTGCCGCCGAGCAGATCGGTGAGGTTCAGCAGGCTGAGCAGCTTGGCGGTGTCGTACGTCGCCGTGTAGGTGTAGACGCCGCCGTTCTGGCTCGCGAGCTGGATCTGCCCGGTGTCGCGGGCGGTGGTCCCGTTCTTGGTGATGTCGACCCGCTGGTTCGCGAGCGGGAGCGTCGAGGACCAGGTGAGTTTGAAGTTCTGCAGCCCGACGATGATCACGCTGGCGGGTACGCATGTCGCGCTCGTCGGGGTCGTCGGTGCGGAGACCGTCGTGACCGTCGTCGCGCTCGACTGATCCTGGGTCCACGCCGCCTCGACCGGAGCGGCGAGGGGCAGCGCGCCCAGCAGACAGAGGGCGCCCAGTGCGGCGAGGGCTCCGCGTCGTCTCACGGCGCCTCCCTCCGCCGACGCGCGATCAGCGCGATGCCGAGGCCGACGAGCACTGCGGCGGGGGCGAGGAGGAACGCGAAGGACGCCCCACCGGTGGCGGGCAGCCCTGCGGACCCGCCCAGGGTCTCCTCGGTCGCGGTCTGCGCCGCCGTGGCCCGGACGGTCAGCGTGGCGGTGCCCGACGGCGCATCGTGAACGGTCGCGGTGAGGAAGACGCGCAGATGGACGGTGTCCGGCGTAGGGGTGCGCACGAGCCGTTGCCTCGTGCCGCCCAGAGCGAGCGCAGCGGATCCGGCGAGCACGCGCGCGGTTCCCGCGCAGCCGTTCGCGGTCCAGGGGGTGTCGCAGCTGCGCACCTCCGCGTTGAGCTGCAGGTGCGGATCTCCCTGGCCGCTGAGGTCGACGGTCAGCGCGCCGTCGTCGGGGGCGGTCCCGGCATCGACGTCGAGATCCCATATCAGGGGTTCGGTGGCATCCAGCAGATAGGTGCTTCCCGGGGACAGGCTGGAGCGGATGCTGACGATCCCCGCGGCGGACGCCGGTGGTGCGGGTACGACCGCCGTTCCTGCGGCGGTGAGGATGGCGACGGCGGAGAGCAGTCCCGCCGTGCGCCGTCCGCTGCGGGTGGTCGGCTCCTCGACGTCCGGCGGTGCGATCTCTCCGGGCTCTGCGCCGCGCCGGCGGCGGGGCCAGAACGCCCAGGTGACCAGCGCTGCGGCGGCCAGGGTGATCGTGCCGAGCACCCACGGGTTTCCGAACCACACGATGACGTAGGCGAGGTGGGGAACGGAGCCGAGCACGATCCGGGCATCCGTGATGGTGTACGGCGCGGGGTCGTCGGTCTCGTTCGCGTCACCCCGCAGCGTGACCACGCGCTGAGTGTCCGACCCGCCGGGGGAGATGCTCGTGATGCGATGGGTCACCGGCAGCGTGCCTGCGCGATCGACCGTGACGATGTCGCCGACCTCGAGCTCGGATGCAGGCACCTTCTGCACCAGCGCCACCGACCCGGCCGGAATCGTCGGGGACATCGATCCTGTCTTGAACATGATGAGCGAGTAGCCGCCCGTGAACGCGAGCAGCGTCAGCACGATGCACACGACGCCGCCGAGGGCGGCGAGCGTCAGCAGGATCTCGCGGATCCAGCGCCCCGTGCGGGCGAGACCTCGTGCAGTGGTGCCCACGGCTCAGCCCGTCGTCCCGGTGAACGTCCACATCGGGGTGACCGTGCCGCCCTGCGCGGTCGTGGGTGCGGTGCTCGGCAGCGTCAGGATCACGCAGTAGGTCACGGTGTTCGCGCCGCCGCCTGTCAGCGTGGCCGGGGGCAGCTGGGCGGAGGTCGGCACGGTGAGCAGCGGCAGAGCCGTGCCCCCCGTCGTCGTCGGTGTGCAGTCCGTCGTCTGCGCGACGGGGACGACTCGCGCTGTCAGAGCATCGCGCAGAGCCTGATCCGCGGCCGCCGTCGCCGGCGGGGCGAGCGTGATCCCCGAGAGCGTCACCGTACCGCCGAGGGTGCCCGACGTCTTGATCTGGATCCAGCCCGCCTTGCTCACCCCGGGGTAGAGCCCGGTCGCGTCCAGCCCGAGCCGGGCGGCGTTGCCGCTGCCGTGCGACGCGAACGCATCATCCCTGGTCTGCGAGACGAGTGAGAACGTCCCGGCCTGCACCGTGGATGCGGCATTCTCCTCGTCCGTCCACGCCGCGAGCGTCGCGGCCATGCCGATGCCGAGCACGAGTCCGCCCGCGAGGACCGCACGGATCCGCATCAGCACTATGCGTCGTCTGTCGTGCGCCCCGCGTCGGGACCGTGCCTCTACTGCGACACGGCGTTCCATTGCCACACGACTTCGCCCGTCGCGCCCTGTGTCAGCGCTCCGGCCGTGACCTGCAGGCAGAGGTTGACCGTGTCACCAGGCTGCATCGTCGTGGGCACCGTGGTGCCTGCCGCGAACGCGGCGGCGTCGCATCCGAAGGTCGTGGTCGCGACGGAGGCGAAGGTGAGCGCACCGGTGAGGGCGGCCGGAACCACCGGGTCCGTCGCGGTGACATCCGCGGCCGAGGAACCGGTCAGCTTGAGCGCGAAAGGCGCGTACACGACATCATCGGGGCTGAGGTTGTCGAAGCCCGTCGAGAAGGTCAGCGCCGCGGCGCCGGCCTCCGACGCATGGTCGGCGAAGTCGGTGCCGTTCGTCGAGCCCTGGAACACGAACGAGCCGGCGGTGAACGTCGACTTGGCGAACTCGGAGTCGTTCCAGGCGGCGAGCGTGACGGCGGCGCCGACTCCCAGCACCAGTCCTCCCGCGAGTACTGCCGTGATCTTCCTGCGCCGGTCCGTCGACAACGCACCGGATGTCAGATTCTTCATCATCCACCCCTCTCGGTGATCCGCGACCTCCCTCGCGGGTCCGGACGACCACGTCCGAACAGCTGAAGCCTAGTGGCGCATCGGACGAATGCCAATGGTTTGGTATCCCATCCTGAGAGGCTGCGCTGGCGCTCAGCGGCAGGTCTTCGCGGCCTGCTGCAGGCTCTTCGGCGGGGTGCCGTAGTTGTTCGCACCGGAGTCGTACGCGTCGTAGCCCCAGCTCATCGCCCAGGCGGTGGCCCACTGCTCGTTCGCGTGCTCGTTCTCCCAGTCGAACTTCTCGTAGCACTTCGCCGAGATGGAGTGGCCGACCTCGTGCGCGACCAGGGCCTTGGTCCACTCCGCCGGCCAGTAGCGCGCGATGGAGTTCGTGAGCGTGATGTGGGAAGTGCCGCCGTCGTTCGCATCCCAGGTCGCCGTGCCCGCGCCGGACTGGCCGGCTCCCTGCCCGAGCAGCCGGTCCGTCCAGACGAACTCGAGCAGCACCCCGCCGGAGATGGACCGCGCGTACGCCTCGACCTTGCGGCGCGTCTCGTAGAGCGGACCCGCCTTGGCGGCCAGCTCGGACTTGGCGGATGCTCGCACCGCGGTGACGGCCTTGTCGAGCCGGAGCATGCCGTCGGAGGCGCTCTCGTCGAGGCGGCTGCCCGCGGACTTCACCTCGTCGGCGGCCTTGCGAAGCTCGATGACGGGTGCGAAACGCGAGTCGACCGACGTCTTCTCTATCGCGGGGACCGCTGCGTGCGCGGCGTCGAGGATGCGCCCGCCCAGGGCGTCGAGGTCGCCGACCGAGTCGCTCAGAGATCTTGCGGCGTCGTCCTGATCGGCGGTGCGGTCCTCGAGCGCCGTCGTGCGGTCGCGCAGATCGGATGCCTGCAGGAACAGCTCCCAGGGCATCAGCGGCTTCTTCTGGGGTTCGCGCGGGGGATCGAGCCCGATCCGTCCGGCATCCGCGAGGTCCGTCGCGAGTCCTTCGGCCGCTGCGGCCAGCGACGCCCGGTTCTCGGAACTGAGGAGCTCCGGGGCGCTGACCCCCTCCAGCGCCTTGGCGGCGGCGGTGCGCTTGTCGGCGCTGTCCATCGTGGCGATCAGAGTCGCGGTCGCCGGTGCGGCGCTGACGCGCGCGTGCAGGAAGGCGTCGTTCGCGTCGTCGTAGGAGAGGTTCGCCCACAGCTGCACGCCGGCGACGATCAGCCCCGTGGCGACGACGGCCCCGGAGACCCACAGCCAAGTGCGCCGACGCGCCGGCGCAGCGGGCTCCACCTCGAGAACGGGCGGTGTCTCCATCGGCGCCGACTCCGCGGCATCCGGCACGAACTCGTCCATGGCGAGATCATCCCACGGGCAGACGCGAAAGGCCCCCACGAGCAGTGGGGGCCTTTCGCGCTTGGAGGGGATGACGGGAATCGAACCCGCGTAATCAGTTTGGAAGACTGAGGCTCTACCATTGAGCTACATCCCCGGACCGGCTTCACAAGCATAGCGGACGGATCGAGTGCTCCTGTCCGTTAGACTCGTGGAGGCCGTTCCCGCGTGTGCGGGTGTTACCGGGGCGTAGCTCAGCTTGGTAGAGCGCCCGCTTTGGGAGCGGGAGGTCGCAGGTTCAAATCCTGTCGCCCCGACCACGGCCCCCGATACTCACGGCCGCGCCTTGGGCGCGGAAATCACAAGGAGAACGAACCAGCATGGCCAACAGCACCGTCGAGAAGCTGTCCCCGACCCGGGTCAAGCTCACGATCACGGTCACCCCCGAGGACCTCAAGCCCAGCATCGAGCACGCGTACGAGCACATCGCTCAGGACGTGCAGATCCCCGGCTTCCGCAAGGGCAAGGTCCCCGCGCCGATCATCGACCAGCGCATCGGCCGCGGCGCGGTCATCGAGCACGCCGTGAACGAGGCGCTCGACCGCTTCTTCCGTGAGGCTGCAGCGGAGCACGAGGTCCGCGTCGTGGGTCGTCCCTCGGCGGACATCACGCAGTGGCCGAACGAGAAGGACTTCTCCGGCGACCTGCTGGTCGACGTCGAGGTCGACGTGCGTCCCGAGATCGAGCTGCCCGACCTGTCCGGCATCACCGTGACCGTCGACGCCGTCGAGACCGATGACGCCGCCGTCGACGCAGAGCTCGACCGCCTGCGCAGCCGCTTCGGCACCCTGATCCCCGTCGACCGTCCGGCGGCGAACGGCGACTTCGTCGACCTCGACCTGGTCGCGACGATCGACGGCACCGAGATCGACCGTGCCGACGGCGTCTCCTACGAGATCGGCTCCGGCGAGCTGCTCGAGGGCATCGACGAGGCCATCGAGTCCCTCACCGCCGGTGAGGACACCACGTTCCGCTCGAAGCTGGTCGGCGGCGACCGTGCCGGCGAGGAGGCCGAGGTCTCCGTCAGCGTCAAGGCCGTCAAGGAGCGCGAGCTGCCCGAGGCAGACGACGACTTCGCCCAGATGGCGAGCGAGTTCGACACCATCGCCGAGCTGCGCGACAGCCTCGTCGAGCGCGTGTCCGAGCAGGGCCTGTTCACGCAGGGCTCCGCCGCTCGTGACCAGCTCATCGAGACCCTGCTCGAGCAGATCGAGATCCCGGTCCCGGCACAGCTGATCGAGGACGAGGTGCACAACCACCTCGAGTCCGAGGGTCGTCTCGAGGACGACGAGCACCGCGCCGAGGTCGCCGAGGCCAGCGAGAAGCAGTTCCGCACGCAGGTGCTGCTGGACACCATCGCCGAGGGCTCGAACGTCCAGGTCTCGCAGGAGGAGCTCAGCCAGTACCTCGTCCAGTCCGCCGCGCAGTACGGCATGGCTCCGCAGGAGTTCGTCGAGGCACTGCAGGCCGGCAACCAGCTTCCCGCCCTGGTCGGCGAGGTCGCCCGCAACAAGGCTCTGGCCGTCGCCCTCGGCAAGGTCTCGGTCGTGGACAGCAACGGCAAGGCCGTCGACCTGACCCCGGTGATCGGCGACGACTCCGACGAGGAAGCCGCTGACGAGGCCCCCGCCGAGGAGAAGCCGGCCAAGAAGGCGCCCGCGAAGAAGGCTCCCGCGAAGAAGGCAGCCGACAAGGCGGACGACGCCGAGGCCCCGGCCAAGAAGGCGCCCGCCAAGAAGGCTGCTGCCAAGGCCGAGGACGCCGAGAAGCCCGCCCCGAAGACCCGCGCCGCCAAGAAGGCCGCGGAGAAGAAGGACGACGCCGAGAAGGCCGAGTGATCTCACACGGATCGTGACGAGAGGCGGATGCTGCGGCATCCGCCTCTCGCGTATCCGGCGCGTTGATATGCCGACGGCGAACAGCGCCTTCGCGCCGCGTTGTCGCCGGTAGATTCGAATCACCGAACACGGAAACAGGAGCTGAAATGGCTGAACCCCTGGTCGCGACGAGTGTCTTCGACAGGCTGCTGAAGGACCGCATCATCTGGCTGGGCTCGGAGGTGCGCGACGAGAACGCGAACGAGATCTCCGCGAAGATCCTCCTTCTCGCCGCTGAGGACCCCGAGAAGGACATCTACCTCTACATCAACTCGCCCGGTGGCTCGATCACCGCGGGCATGGCGATCTACGACACCATGCAGTACGTGCCGAACGACATCGTCACGGTGGGCATCGGCATGGCCGCGTCGATGGGCCAGCTGCTGCTGACCAGCGGCACCAAGGGCAAGCGCTACATCACCCCGAACGCCCGCGTGCTGCTGCACCAGCCGCACGGCGGCTTCGGCGGCACCTCGAGTGACATCCAGACGCAGGCGCAGCTCATCCTGTCGATGAAGCAGCGCCTCGCCGAGATCACCGCGGCCCAGACCGGCAAGTCGGTCGAGCAGATCAACGCCGACGGTGATCGCGACCGCTGGTTCACCGCGGACCAGGCGCTCGAGTACGGCTTCGTCGACCACATCCGCGAGCACGCCACAGACGTGCACGGCGGTGGCGGCACCGGCGCAGACGGCTCGGACAAGTAAGGCAGGACGACACACATGTACACACCCACGTTCCGTTCCGCCGGTAACCTGCCCTCCAGCCGCTACGTGCTCCCGCAGTTCGAGGAGCGCACCGCCTACGGCTTCAAGCGTCAGGACCCGTACAACAAGCTGTTCGAAGACCGCGTGATCTTCCTCGGCGTGCAGGTCGACGACGCCTCGGCCGACGACGTCATGGCACAGCTTCTCGTCCTGGAGAGCCAGGACTCCGAGCGCGACATCACCATGTACATCAACTCGCCCGGTGGCTCGTTCACCGCGATGACCGCGATCTACGACACCATGCAGTACGTGGCGCCGCAGATCCAGACCGTCGTGCTCGGCCAGGCGGCATCCGCTGCATCCGTGCTGCTCGCCGCCGGTGCCCCCGGCAAGCGCCTCGCGCTGCCCAACGCCCGCGTGCTCATGCACCAGCCGGCGATGGGCGAGGCCGGTCAGGGACAGGCATCCGACATCGAGATCCAGGCGGCCGAGATCCTGCGCATGCGCACCTGGCTCGAGGAGACCATGGCTCACCACACCGGCCAGCCGGTGGAGAAGGTCAACCGCGACATCGACCGCGACAACATCCTCTCGGCCGAGCAGGCCAAGGAGTACGGCATCGTCGACCAGGTGCTCACCAGCCGCAAGCGCGCCTGAGGCATCCGTTCGAAGGGCGGTCCGGCATCGGCCGGGCCGCCCTTCGTCGTGCCCGGGCGCGGTTGCGCACGGGAGCAGCGCAAGCTGCTCATCTGAGCACAGCGGTGCGCGTGCTGCGCATCCTCAGTACCCTGGAGACAGGGAAGGGAGGATGCCGTGGACGACGAGCTGCTCATGGTCCGTGTCGCCGAACTCACCTATGACGAGGGCAAGACGCAGGATGAGGTCGGTGCGCTGCTGGGCATCTCACGCTGGAAGGCCGGACGTCTGCTCGTGCAGGCCCGCGAGCGCGGCATCGTGCGCATCGAGATCGTGCATCCGCGCGCCAGGCGCCTCGGTCTGGAGCGCGAGCTGTGCGAGCGGTTCGGCCTGACCGACGCGATCGTCGCCCCGGCATCCGACGGCCAGGAGCTCGAGCGGGTGGCGCAGGCCGCTGCCGACTACCTCACCGCACTCCGGCCGGTGCCGCGCACCCTCGCCGTCAGCTGGGGGCGCACCCTGACCGCCGTCGCCGAGGCGCTGCCCGAGGGGTGGACCCGCGGCGTGACGGTGGTCCAGACGAACGGGGGAGTGACGGTCAACCGGCGCTCCGGCAACGCCGCCTCCCTCGCATCCACCATCGCCCAGCGGGGCGGCGGCCACGCTGTGCTGCTGCCGAGCCCCGCCATCCTCGAGCGCGTCGAGACCAAGCAGGCGATCGAGGGCGACCGCATCGTCGGCGGCATCCTCGAGCAGGCCGCGCACGCGCAGACCTACCTCTTCACCGCCGGCGCCTGCGATCCTGCATCCGCGCATGTCGAGAACGGCTATCTGTCCGAGGAAGACATCGCCGAGCTCGCCAGGCGCGGGGCCGTCGGCGACGTACTGGGCCGCTACATCGATGCCGACGGCAACATCGTCGACCCGCAGCTGGACGCGCGGACCGTCGGGATCGGACTGGACAGCCTGCGCGAGGCCGACCGGGCGATCTTCGTCTCGGCGGGAGCGACGAAGCACGACATCGCGCGTACAGTCGTCAGCACCGGGCTGTGCACCGTGCTGGTGACCGATGAGACCACTGCCCGAACCCTCTTGGAGGAGAAGTGACGACTACTGAAATCAGCCGCCGCACAGCTGTCGACGTGCTGGGCGCCGAGCCCGACGACGCCACCCTGCGACGCTTCCTGCACGGCCTGCCGGGCGTCGACGCCGTCGGCCTGGAGCAGCGCGCGGCGGGGCTCGCGACCCGTTCGATCAAGACGACGTCGAAGGCCTGGGCGCTCGACAGGATCATCTCGCTGATCGACCTGACCACCCTCGAGGGCGCCGACACCGCAGGCAAGGTGCGATCGCTGGTCGCGAAGGCCAAGACCCCGGATGCCGCAGACCCGAGCACTCCGCGCGTGGCCGCCGTCTGCGTGTACGGCGACATGGTGCCGCACGCGATCGAGGCCCTCGGCAGCGCGCACGGCGACCCCGACGACGGGCTGATCTCGGTCGCGGCCGTCGCCACCGCGTTCCCCTCCGGGCGCGCGTCGATGGAGGTGAAGCTCGCCGACACCGCCGACGCGGTCGCGAACGGTGCCGACGAGATCGACATGGTCATCGATCGCGGCGCGTTCCTCTCCGGCCAGTACGGTCTGGTCTTCGATCAGATCGCCCGCGTCAAGGAGGCCTGCCGTCGCCCCGACGGAAGCTACGCCTCGCTGAAGGTCATCATGGAGACCGGCGAGCTGAACACCTACGACAACATCAAGCGCGCATCGTGGCTGTCGATCCTCGCCGGCGGCGACTTCATCAAGACCTCCACGGGCAAGGTGCAGCCCGCTGCGACGCTGCCCACCACGCTGCTCATGCTCGAGACCGTGCGCGACTGGCACCGGGCGACCGGCGAGAAGATCGGCGTGAAGCCGGCCGGCGGCATCCGCTCGTCGAAGGACGCGGTGCGCTACCTCGTCACCGTCGCCGAGACGGCGGGCGAGGAGTGGCTGCAGCCGCACCTGTTCCGGTTCGGTGCGTCCAGCCTGCTGAACGACGTGCTGCTGCAGCGTCAGAAGCTCACCACCGGCCACTACTCCGGCCCCGACTACGTCACCATCGACTGACCGAGGATCTGAATATGTCATTCCTGGAATACGCGCCGGCGCCCGAGTCGAAGGCGATCCTGAACCTGCGCGACAGCTACGGGCTGTTCATCGACGGCGAGTTCACCGACGGCGGAGGCAAGAGCTTCACCACGATCTCGCCGGCGGACGAGAGCCGCATCGCCGAGATCGCCTCCGCCGACGAGCACGACATCGACCGTGCCGTCGCCGCCGCACGTCGCGCCTACGAGAAGACCTGGTCGAAGATGAGCGGGCGCGACCGGGGCAAGTACCTGTTCCGCATCGCCCGGCTCGTACAGGAGCGCGCCCGCGAGCTCGCCGTGGCCGAGAGCCTCGACAACGGCAAGCCGATCAAGGAGAGCCGCGACGTCGACGTGCCGCTGGTCGCCTCCTGGTTCTTCTACTACGCCGGTTGGGCGGACAAGCTCGACTACGCCGGACTCGGCGCGAACCCGAAGGCGCTCGGCGTCGCGGGGCAGATCATCCCGTGGAACTTCCCGCTGCTCATGCTCGCCTGGAAGCTCGCTCCGGCCCTCGCCGCGGGCAACACCGTGGTGCTGAAGCCCGCGGAGACGACGCCGCTGACCGCGCTGATCTTCGCGGAGATCCTGCAGCAGGCCGACCTGCCCGCCGGCGTGGTGAACATCGTCACCGGCGCCGGTGCGACCGGTGCGACGCTGGTGCGGCATCCGGATGTCGACAAGGTGGCCTTCACCGGGTCGACCGGGGTCGGTCGTGACATCGCGAAGGCCGTCGCCGGCACGCACAAGAAGGTGACGCTGGAGCTCGGCGGCAAGGCCGCCAACATCGTGTTCGACGACGCGCCGATCGACCAGGCCGTCGAGGGCATCGTGAACGGCATCTTCTTCAACCAGGGCCACGTGTGCTGCGCGGGCAGCCGCCTGCTCGTGCAGGAGTCCATCCACGACGAGGTCATCGACCGGCTCAAGAACCGGCTGTCCACGCTGCGGCTGGGTGACCCGCTCGACAAGAACACCGACATCGGCGCGATCAACTCCGCCGCCCAGCTGGCCCGCATCCGCGAGCTGAGCGACATCGGCGAGGCCGAGGGGGCCGAGCGCTGGACCGCGGACTGCGTGATTCCCGAGAAGGGCTTCTGGTTCGCGCCGACGATCTTCACCGGCGTCGAGGCCTCGCACCGCATCGCCCGCGACGAGGTGTTCGGCCCGGTGCTGTCGGTGCTGACCTTCCGCACCCCGGCCGAAGCGATCGCCAAGGCCAACAACACCCCGTACGGACTGTCCGCCGGCATCTGGAGCGACAAGGGCTCCCGCATCCTCGCCGTCGCCGACCGCCTTCGCGCCGGCGTGGTGTGGGCGAACACCTTCAACCGCTTCGACCCGGCCAGCCCGTTCGGCGGCTACAAGGAGTCCGGATACGGCCGCGAGGGCGGCCGGCACGGTCTGACCGCCTACCTGAAGGGAGCAGCGGCATGAGCAAGCGGCTGACGATTCCGAAGACCTACAAGCTGGCCATCGGCGGTGCGTTCCCGCGCAGCGAGTCCGGCCGCACCTACGAGGTGCTCTCGGCGAAGGGCGACTTCCTCGCGAACGCCGCGAAGGCGTCGCGCAAGGACGCCAGGGATGCCGTGGTCGCCGCGCGTGCGGCGGTGAAGGGCTGGTCGGGCGCGACCGCGTACAACCGCGGTCAGGTGCTGTACCGGGTGGCCGAGATCCTCGAGGGGCGTCGTGCCCAGTTCGTGGACGAGATCGCCGCGCAGGAGGGTGTCACAGCTGCCGCCGCCGGCGCCCAGGTGGATGCCGCGATCGACCTGTGGGTCTGGTACGCGGGCTGGTGCGACAAGTACGCGCAGGTGGCAGGCAACGCCAACCCCGTCGCGGGTCCGTACTTCAACATCTCGGTGCCCGAGCCCACCGGCGTGGTGGCGGTCGTCGCCCCGCAGGACACCGCGCTTCTCGGCCTGGTGTCGGTCATCGCACCGGCACTGGTCACCGGCAACAGCGTCGTCGTGATCGCCAGCGAGCGGCATCCGCTCTCGGCGATCAGCCTCGCCGAGGTGCTCGTGACCAGCGATGTGCCCGGCGGCGTGGTCAACGTGCTGACCGGTTCGCCGGCCGAGATGGCCCCCTGGCTGGCCTCGCACGCCGACGTGAACGCCCTCGATCTGGCCGGCGCGGGAGAACTGAACTGGATCGACCTCGAGATCGATGCGGCCGAGACCCTCAAGCGTGTGCTCTCGCCGGTTCCCGGCACGGATGCCGTGGGTGCTTCGCTCGAGCGGATCACCGCCTTCGTCGAGACGAAGACCGTGTGGCACACGAAGTCGATGGTGTGAGCCGAAGCGCAGCGGCCCGGGAGGACATCTCCCGGGCCGCTGTCGTGCGTCAGGCGAGCAGCCGGGTCGCGCGGAGCGCGGCGAAGAGCTCGGCCGAGTCGGCGGGGACCGAGACCGACCGGCCGGTGAGCTCCGCGATCCGCCCCAGACGGTAGCCGACCGTGTTGCGGTGGCAGTGCAGCCGTGCAGCGGCCTCGGTCGCCCCGCCGTCGGCGTCGAACCACGCCTCGAGCGTGTCGAGCAGGTGCTCGTGCTCGGGCAGGTCGAGGAGGGCGCCGAGCACTCCGTCGCGCAATTCGCGGGCGGCGTCCGGCTGCGCGACGAGCAGCGTGTCGAGGGGGGCTGCACCGTACCGGTGCGCCCCGGTCTCGGTGCGCGGCACGCACAGCAGCGCGAGGCGCGACTCGTCGAGTGCGTGCGCTCCCGAGGCCACCGAGGCGAAAGCCCGGCTGACTCCCGCACGCGAGGTCGCGGCGTCGGCGACGATCGCGACCGCCCGGTCGAGGTCGTCCTCGGTTGCGCCGGCGACGAGACCGACGTGCTCGGCGCTCCACGACGACCAGATCGATCCGATGCCCGCCCGGCGCAGCCTGGCCTCGATCTGCGGCAGCGGATCCTCGCCCGAGTCGTGCATCTCGGCCGTGACGACGAGGTACGGCCCCTGTTCGGCGAGCCCGAGAGAGCGCAGGATGCCGGCCGTCTCGCGAGCGGGAGTGTCGCCGTCGAGCAGCGCGAGCAGCATGACGCTGCGCCGCTGCTCGTTGCG
>JAITUD010000431.1 GCA_031286555.1 Microbacterium sp.
AGGACCATCCCGTCGGAGCGCACGACTCGGGCCGCCTCACGGATCGCGGTGAGCCGATCTTCGAGGGATGCCAGGTGGTACAGCGGCCCGAGCATCAGCGCCGCATCGAACGAGCCGTCCTCGTACGGCAGTTCCCGGGCATCCCCGATCCGCGCACTCACGCCCGCCTCAAGCGCGCTCTCGACGTGGCGGGGCACGGGCTCGATCAATTCGACGTCGTACCCATCGCGCTGCAGTGCGACGGCATGCACGCCCGAACCACCGCCGATGTCGAGCACGCGCCCGGTCGGAACGTGCGTGCGGATGAGCTCCTGTGTGCGACGGAACTCCAGCGGCCCCTGAGCCGAACGCGTGGTCAGCCGGACACTCTCATCGAAGACGTCGCCGTAGTAGGTCTGGATCCGCGCGTCGATGTCGGTCTGCGATGGCCTCATGATCGGATGCTAGCCGCCGGTGCCCGCCGGTGCCCGCCGGTGCCCGCCGGTGCCCGCTGGTGCCCGCCGGGCCGGTCAGCCTTCGCCCGGCCCGCCCCACTGACCGCCGTCGGGCGGCGTCGGGCAGATCGCGTTCGCAGGGACGGCCCCCACCTCCGCCCGGATCGCCGATCCTCCCGGCGTCCTGGCGTAGGTGAACGCGATGCCCTGCAGATTGTCGCCCGCCGGGATCGCCCCCATCGAGATCGCGTCGTAGTCCTCGTCGACGGGCACGGGTTCGTCACGACTGAGCGTCAGCCCAGGCGTCGGATGGGCGATCATCCAGTTCATCGCCTCGCCCGGCGACATGCCCTTGACCGTCCAGTACGCGGTCACGGTCTTCGTCGGCGTGCAGACCCAGCCCTGCCACTGCCCTGCGAAGGTCTCGCTCGGGCTCGATTCCGCGCGCACCGCTGCTGTCGGCACGGGTGTCTGCTCCAGCCAGGTCTCCGCACGCCGCTGCGCTTCGGCCTCCTCGGCGGAGAGCTCGACGGTTGTGCTGGGCGACGGCGAGTCGGCCGGCTCCGCGGCGAACGTCGAGGTCGGTACCGGGACGGCAGCCGATCTCGGCTCGGCGCCTGGTGACGTCGCGCAGCCTGCAAGGGATCCGAGCAGCAGCACCGCACCGATGGCTGCGACTCCTCGTCGAGATCTCATGCTGTCGAACGTAGCCGAACGACGGTCAGGCACGCTGCCGCGCGGCCTCATAGAGCATGAGTGTCGCCGCGTTCGAGGCGTTCAGCGAGCTCGCCGAACCCTGCATCGGCACGCGCACGGTGACGTCTGCAGCCTCGCGCCAGCCGCGCGAGAGCCCGACGGTCTCGTTGCCGATCAGCACCAGGGTCGGCTGGGTGAAGTCGTAGTCCCAGACATCCACGTCGCCGTGCTCGTCGGTGGCGACGACCGAGACCGGCACACCGCGTGACCGCACGTCCGCGATCCAGTCCAGCACCGGGCCCTGGGATGCCGCGCGCACCGCCGGCGTCGCGAACAGCGACCCCGTGGACGAGCGCACCGACTTCGGGTCGTACACGTCGGCGGCATGGCCGGACACGACGAGACCGTGTCCGCCGAACGCGTCGAGCGATCGCAGGATCGCTCCCACGTTCCCCGGCTGCGTCGGTCGATCGAAGACCATGCCGAGGAAGTCCGCCGGCGTCGGGATGCGGGAGAAGTCGTCCTCCGGCATCCGCACGATCGCGACGGCCTCGGTCTCGCCGTCCTCCTTGCCGGAGAGCTCTGCGAGCAGATCGGGGCTCATGGCGATGCCCTCGCCCGCCTGCGCCACGACGTCCTTGGCCCAGGGCGACAGCTTCCGCTGCCCGTCGAACACGGCGGTCTCGATCGTCCAGCCGTGCGCGATCGCCTGATTGATCGGGCGCACGCCCTGCACGATGAACCGTCCGTCGCGCAGCCGGCGGTTGCGGTTGTGCAGCAGCGCCTCGATCAGCTGGAAGCGGGCGTTCCTGGTGGAGATCTTCAGTGTCACCGATTCAGGATCCCACGTACTGGGCGAGATGCTGGCCGGTCAGGGTGGACCCGTCGGCGATCAGCTGCGCCGGAGTGCCCTCGAACACGATCCTCCCGCCATCGTGCCCGGCGCCGGGGCCGAGATCGATGATCCAGTCGGCGTGCGCCATCACGGCCTGGTGATGCTCGATCACGATCACGGTCTTCCCCGAGTCGACGAGCCGGTCCAGCAGACCGAGCAGATTCTCGACATCTGCAAGATGCAGACCCGTGGTCGGCTCGTCCAGCACGTAGACGTCGCCGCCCTCCGCCATCTGGATCGCCAGCTTGATGCGCTGACGCTCACCGCCGGACAGCGTCGACAGCGGCTGGCCGAGCGTGAGGTAGCCGAGGCCGACGTCGGCCATCCGGTCCAGCATCTTGACGACTGCGGGGATCTTGCCCTCTCCCCCGGCGAAGAACTCCTGCGCCTCGCGCACCGGCATCTCGAACACCTCGACGATGTCCTTGCCGGCGAGCTTGTAGTCCAGCACGGCGGGCTGGAACCGCTTGCCGCCGCAGTCCTCGCACGGCGTCTCGACGGTGTCCATGAAGCCCAACTGCGTCACGATCACGCCCGAGCCCTTGCACGACGGGCAGGCACCCTCGCTGTTGGCGCTGAACAGCGCCGGCTTCACACCGTTCACCTTCGCGAACGCCTTGCGGATCGGCTCCAGCATCCCGGTGTAGGTGGCGGGATTGCTGCGACGGGAGCCCTTGATCGCGGTCTGGTCGATCGACACGACGCCTTCGCGTCCTGCCACCGACCCGTGGATCAACGAGCTCTTGCCCGACCCGGCGACTCCGGTGACGACAGTGAGCACCCCGAGCGGGATGTCGACGTCCACGCCCTGCAGGTTGTTCTCGTCGGCGCCGCGCACCTCGATCGCTCCGGATCCGTCGCGCACGGCACCCTTGACGGATGCCCGATCGTCGAGATGCCGTCCGGTGAGTGTGTCGCTGGCGCGCAGGTCCTGCACGCTCCCCTCGAAGCAGATCTCGCCGCCGGCGCTGCCGGCGCCCGGCCCGAGGTCCACCACGTGGTCGGCGATCGCGATCGTCTCCGGCTTGTGCTCGACGACCAGCACCGTGTTGCCCTTGTCGCGCAGCTGCAGCAGCAGTCCGTTCATCCGCTGGATGTCGTGAGGATGCAGCCCGATCGTCGGCTCGTCGAAGACGTAGGTGACGTCGGTGAGCGAGGATCCGAGGTGCCGCAGCATCTTGATGCGCTGCGCCTCTCCCCCGCTCAGGGTGCC
>JAITUD010000459.1 GCA_031286555.1 Microbacterium sp.
GACGCTGCGCCCACCACCACCGACTTCGTCTACATCGACGGCTGGGTCGACGGCGGCAACGTCTCCATCCGCCCCTTCGGCCAGGGATCGCTCATCGGCGAGCTCGGCGAGGCCGTCGGACTCACCAACGCCTGGACCGGAGAGGTCGACCCGGCCTACGGCCTGGGCAAGACCGACATCGAGGGCATGACCACCATCGGCGACGCGAACCTCTTCTACACCGGCACCGAGGACACCGCGTCCGACAACTTCATCGACGCCGCCAAGAAGAACCCGGCGTGGGCGTCGATCCCCGCAGTGAAGGACGACCGGACGTTCGCGTTCCCGGCCGGGATCTGGACCTTCGGAGGACCGCGGTCGGCGGAGCAGATCGTGGACGGATTCGTCGCGGCGGTCAAGGCGGTCGGCTGATCGGTCATTGAGCGAGCGGAGCGAGACGAAATGTCGGTAGGTCAGGTCACGTGCGCTACGCGATGAACACATCCGGGGAGACATGCCCCCGCCCTCCGCTGGCGCTCCGGGCTCCCGCCAGACCCGATGCCAGCTCCCCGGATGTGTCCATCGCTTCGTTCGGAAGGTTGTTCAGTAGGTGAACGCGGTCAGTAATAGAGGCACTGACGTCTCCGGCATCCCATCGAGGGATGCCGGAGACGCTACCGCCGGAGGTCGGGGCGCCGGTCGGCTGACTGCGTCTGCGGTGCTGGTCGGGCTCGTGGTGGTGCTCGTGGGCGTTGCGGCGTGGCACCTGACGCAGGGGACGTCGGGGGCGCTGTGGCCGGAGGGGGACGTGCTGGGGGGGTCGCGCGTGCCGCGGCTCGCGGCGGGCGTCGCGGACGGAGTCGCCCTCGGCGTGGCAGGACTGATCATGCAGTCGCTGTCGCGCAACGCGCTGGCCTCGCCCGACACCCTCGGCGTGACCGGAGGGTCGTACTTCGCCGTGACCGCGGTGGCCGCGTTCGGAATCTCGGTGCCGTTCTGGGCCTCGGGCCTCGTCGCCTTCGCGGGTGGCCTCGTCGCGGCCGCCCTCGTGCTGGGGCTCGCCGGGGGAGCGGGCACCTCGACCACGCGCCTCGTGCTGGCCGGCTCCGCGCTGGCGATGGCGTTCCAGGCCGGCACGGCCACCCTGCTCATCCTGTTCTCCGAGCAGACCAAGGGCCTGCTCGCGTGGGGCAGCGGCAGTCTGTCGCAGCTCGGGCTCGAGTCGTTCCTGCGGGCCGCACCGGTCGTCATCATCGCGACCGTGCTCGCTCTCGTGATGTCGCGCCGCTTCGACGTGCTCGCGCTCGGTGACGACACGGCCTCGTCGTTGGGTGTGCCGATCCGGTCCACCCGTGCCTCAGGCATCCTGCTGGCCGTCGTGCTCACGGCGACCGCCGTGACGCTGGCCGGCCCGATCGGCTTCATCGGCCTGTGCGCGCCTGTGCTCGCCCGCCTGCTCTCCCGGCTGGTGCCTGCGCTCGGCAAGCACGTCCTGCTTCTGCCGACCGCGGGACTGATCGGCGCGATCGTCGTGATCGGCTCGGATGCCGTGCTGCGCCTGCTGATCGGCGCCGAGGGTGCGATCGCCGTGCCGACCGGCGTCGCGACCACCGTGCTCGGCGCGATCGTGCTGATCGTCATGGCCCGACGGCTGCGCGACTCCGGTCCGACGCGTCAGCCCCCCAGCATCCGCTTCCGCACCCGCGGTGCCGTGCGCTACCGGATCACGCTTCTCGTCGGCATCGCCGTGCTCATCGCGGTGATCATCGGCGGCCTGCTGCTCGGCAGCACACCGCTGCTTACCGGCGACATCCTGCTCTGGCTGCAGGGACTCGCGCCGCCGCAGATCGGCTTCGCGCTCGACGAGCGCGCCCCGCGCGTGATCGCCGCAGTGCTCGCCGGTGCCGCGCTCGCCGTGGCAGGCGGCATCACGCAGGCGGTCAGCCGCAACCCGCTCGCGGAGCCCGGTCTGCTCGGCACCACAGGCGGCGCAGGGCTGGGTGCGGTGCTCGTGATCACCAGCGCCACCGCCTCCACATCCGGGATGCTGGCCGCAGCCGTCACCGGCGCGCTGCTGGCCTTCGCCCTGGTCTACCTGCTCGCCTGGAAGGGCGGACTGGGCGCCGACCGGTTCATCCTGATCGGCATCGGCGTCTGGTACGGCACGACCGCGCTCACCACGTTCGTGCTGCTGCGCAGCAACCCCTGGGATACTCCGAAGGTCTACACCTGGCTCTCCGGCACCACCTACGGCCGCATCTGGGAGCAGGTCATCCCGCTCGCGATCGTGCTCGTGATCGCCCTGCCGCTCGCGATGATGCGGCACCGCGAGCTGGACGTGCTCGCCCTCGACGAGGACACTCCGCGGCTGGTCGGCGTGCGCCTCGAGCCGGTGCGTCTGACGCTGCTGATCATCGCCGCCGTGCTCGCCGCGCTGAGCGTCGTCGCGGTCGGCGTGATCGGATTCGTCGGCCTGGTCGCGCCGCACGCCGCCCGTGCCCTGGTCGGTGCGCGCAACGCCCGCGTCATCCCGGTCGCCGCCGTGCTCGGCGCCGTGCTCGTCGGCGTGGCCGACGCGATCGGCCGCACGGTGCTCGCCCCGGCGCAGCTGCCCGCGGGCCTCGTCGTGGCGCTGATCGGCGCCCCGTACTTCGTCTGGCTGCTCTGGCGCTCGCGCGACGCGTAGCGGCATCGGCCTTCCTCGCGGATCGCGGAGGGGGTGGCGACGGGCACGATTCGAGGACGCGTGCCGCGACCGACAGCCGCATGGGTACTTCTCCCCATGACTCAGGTTTCGGGAAACTCCCAGCTTTCGCATAGGGTTCTACGGGCGGCGAACGCCGCTGATCACCGTGCCGCGCAAGCGGATGAGGGGGAAGCCGCATGGCTGGAACAATGACGCGTGCCCGCGTCGGGATCGTCGCGATCCTCGCGGGCCTGGCGATCGCGCTCGGTGCTGCCGCACCGGCGTCGGCCGACACGATGGATGACCTGATCAAGGTCGACGACACGCTGACGACCGCGGCGAGTACGTTCTTCGACACGTACAGCGACCAGAACTCCTCTGTCGACGACGTCGTGGCCGCCACCGACACGTTCGAGACCGCCGCGAAGACCGCGGAGGGCGACTACAAGAAGATCGCCGACAGCGCGAGCGGGGAGTTCGCCACCTACGCCAAGAAGTTCTCCGGCGAGGCGGGTGACATGGCGAAGGCCGCATCGGGCATCTCCGACGCGATCACCGCTGAGGACACCGCGGCGCTGACGCAGGCCGAGACCGACTTCGACTCGGCGCTCCAGGCCTACTCCGCCACCGCCGACGAGTACAACAAGTACGTGGAGACGGCCCCGGAGGCCCGTATGGCAGACCCGACCTTCGTGGTCTGGCTGATCATCCTGATCGTCGCCGTGGTCTTCCTGGTCCTGACGCTGATCTTCGCGCTGCTGACCCGCAAACAGGAGGGTCTGCTGCCGGCAAAGGCGGACAAGAAGGGCAACATCCAGCAGTCGTCGCTGAAGCGACTGCGCTGGATGGTGGTGCTGTGGGCCGGTCTGTTCGTCGTCGGTGCCGCGATCCCGTTCTTCCAGGTGATGTTCGCCCAGGCGGACTCCAGCGGCAACTACACCTACCGCATCTTCTGGTACCCGCTGGCTGCCGGTGTGATCCTCTCGATCATCGGCCTGGTGCAGTACTTCGTCGCCGCGGGCAAGGTGCGCCGCGAGGGCTCGGCCCCGGTCTACGACCCTAACGACCCGTCGACCTTCGGCGCCGTGCAGGGCGAGGGCTTCTCGCCGGTTCCGCCGGCGGAGGGCTACCAGCCCGTGCCCCCGGGGTACGAGGCGCAGGGCGCCCCGGTCCCGCCGGCACCGGCAGCGGACGCCGCGGCTCCGGCCGCGGAAGCGCCCGCCGCTCCGGCGGCTCCGGTCGCGGAAGCGCCTGCCGCTCCGGTCGCGGAAGCTCCCGCTGCTCCGGTCGCGGACGCTCCTGCCGGCGACGCGCCGCAGACTCCCGCGAACTGATCGCACCTGAACGCCGCCTCACCGTCGTCCGACGGCGGGGCGGCGTTTCGCGGTCGCGGGCCCCAGCGCACAGCATCCGCAACACCCAGCCGACTCTGAAGACGGATGCGTAACGTCGAAGCCATGAGCACGGCACCCGTCTCGGACGAGACGATCGAAGAGGCCAAGCAGCTGCGCGACGAGTTCCAGCGATTCCTGCGCGAGTACGAGTTCGGCATGCGCGAGGTCGAGACGAAGATCTCGATCCTGCGCGACGAGTTCCTCTACAACCACGCGTACAACCCGATCGAGCACGTCAAGAGCCGGCTGAAGTCACCGGACAGCATCGTCGAGAAGGTCGCGCGCAAGGGGATCGATCCCGACTTCGACAGCATCCGCCGCGAGATCACCGACATCGCCGGCGTGCGCGTGACCTGCAGCTTCGTCAGCGACGTGTACCGGCTGTTCGACCTGTTCACCCAGCAGGACGACGTCACGGTCAAGGTCATCAAGGACTACATCGCCGACCCCAAGCCGAACGGCTACCGCAGCCTGCACGTGATCGCCGAGATCCCGGTGTTCCTCTCGACAGGTCCCGTGCCGGTGCCGGTCGAGGTGCAGTTCCGCACCATCGCGATGGACTTCTGGGCCAGCCTCGAGCACAAGATCCACTACAAGTTCGACGGCCGTGTGCCCGGTCATCTGGTGCAGAGCCTGACGGATGCCGCGGAGGCGGCCGGCGAACTCGATCAGCGCATGGAGCGGCTGCACCGCGAGGCGCACGAGATCAACCACCGCGTGCTGGAGGCCTGATCAGCCGCAGGTGAGCTCCGCGACGTTCTGGTCCTTCCAGCCGTGGACCTGGATGTCCGCGACGCTCGTCCCGGTCGCCTGGGCGACCGCGGCGGCGATGACGCAGGGGTCGGGCGCGATGGGTGACACGTCGATCGAGATCGTGAGCTCGGGGTCGGCGTGATACACGCCGTCGAGCTCCTCGACGTAGGACGTGAGATCCGGGATGCGGGTGAGAGCCAGGGCCCGCTCGGCGATCCCCGAGGTCTCCGAGCCCCAGAGCGTGTCGATCCCGATGTCGATCGCCGGCGTGGAGATCGACGTCTTCAGCAGATCGACCGAGACACCGGAGGGCACCGGGAACGCCGCGGCGTGATCGAGCGCGGCGTCGAGCGTCTTCTCGTCCGAGGATGCGTCGAGTTCCACCTCGAAGTCGCCGGAGCCCCGGAACGGCAGGTCGTTGCTCATCGACGCGTCGGCGCCGGTCACGCCGGGGACGTCGGCCATGTAGGCGATGAACGCATCGCGCGCTCCGCTGCCCGCGTCGACGTTCCCGCATCCGGCCAGCAGCGCGGCAGACGCGAGCGCGGCGCCTGCGATCCAGCGCCGGGGCCGCTGAGCGGTCAAGCGAGGAATTCCCTGGCCGCCGCGACCATCGCGCCCACGCCGACCTCGATGGTCGGGTGGATCACGGGCGCGAAGAACGGCGAGTGGTTGGTCGGGACGTCGCGCTCGATCGTGCCGTTCCGCGCGGCCGCTGCGAACGTCGCAGGGTCGATCCCGCCCCAGAACCAGAAGACCAGCGGCACACCGGCATCCCGCGCGAACCAGGAGACGTCCTCGCTGCCGGTGATCAGACCGGTGTCGACGACGGCCTGCTCGCCGAAGGCGGCCTGGAACGCCGCAGTCGCCCGCGCGGTCGCTGCGGCGTCGTTGATCGTCGCGGGCAGGCTGTGCAGGGTGGTGATCTCCGGGTCGCGCTCGGCGCCGGAGGCTGCGGCCTCGGCATGGATCACCCGCTTGACCTTCGCCAGCACCCGCTCGCGGGCCGCGTCGTCGGGGTAGCGCAGGCTCAGATCCAGCGTGGCCTCGGCGGGGATGATGTTGTTCTTGGTGCCGGCGTGCACCGAGCCCACGGTCACGACCGCGGGCTCCGTCGGGTCGACCTCGCGCGAGACGACGGTCTGCAGGCGCATGATCGTCGCCGCGGCCATCACGATCGGGTCGATCGTGGAGTCGGGGCGCGAGCCGTGGCCGCCGCGCCCGTGGAGCACCACGTGCAGACCGTCGGATGCCGACATCTGCGGGCCGGGGCGGAGGCCGATCGCGCCCGCGGGCAGCGGTCCGACGTGCTGCCCGAGCACGACGTCTGGGCGGGGGAAGCGGTCGAGGACGCCGTCGTCGAGCATCGCCCTGGCGCCCTGGCCGTACTCCTCGGCGGGCTGGATGACGACGACGAGGGTGCCGTGCCACTGCTCGCGGTCGGCGACGAGGCGCTCGACGGCGCCGATCATCGCGGTGACGTGCATGTCGTGGCCGCACGCGTGCATGAGCGGCACGGTCTCGCCGTCCGGGTCGACGCCGGTCGCGGTCGACGCGTAGGGCAGGCCGGTGTCCTCCTTGACGGGCAGTGCGTCCATGTCGGCGCGCACCCAGACGACGGGTCCCTCGCCGTTGGCCAGCACGCCGATCACGCCGGTAACGCCGATGTTCTCGTGCACCTCCAGGCCGAGGTCGCGCAGGTGGCCCGCGGCGATGCCGGCGGTGCGCGTCTCCTGGAAGGACAGTTCAGGATGCCGGTGCAGATCGGTGTACAGCGCGTCGAGGTCGATCGTCATAGATCAGAGCCTAGGGGCGTCAGTGCTTGTACGTGCCGAGCTCCGGTCCCGGGTCGAGCACGCCGTTCACGATGGAGCGGATGGCGAACTCGCTGGCCTCGCCGAGGTCGATCGTCTGGGGGGCGAGCAGCCACTGCAGCTGCAGGCCGTCCATCACGGCCAGGATCGATGCGGACGCCATTCCGATCGTGGCCTGGTCGGTCACGCCCTCCTGCGCGCAGAGCGCGCGGAAGGCGGCATCCACGTCGCCCCGCAGGTTCTGGTAGCGCCGCTCGAAGTACTCCCGCGCCGGGTGCTCCTCGGTGACGGACTCCGCGGAGAGCACGGTGAACACCTGCACGATGCCGGGGCGCGTGGCGTTCAGGAGGGCGGTGCGCACGAGGTGCAGGAACAGGTCGGGGCCGCCGGGGATGTGCTTCTCGGCGAGGCCCTCGACGTCGGTGCGGTCGCGGTACTCGAGCACCTCGAGCAGCAGGTTGTCCTTCGAGCCGAAGTGATGCAGCACGCCGGCGTGCGTCATCCCGACCTGCTGGGCGATGTCGGCGAGGGTGCCGTTGGCCGAGCCCTTCGTTCCGAAGGTCTCGACGGCTGCCTTCAGGATCTCGGTGCGCTTGCGCGCACGCTCCTCCTCACGGCGGATGCGGGTGGTCTCTTTGATCACGTTCCGGTCACACCTCCTCGTCGGACGTCGTCCTGCACTTGCGCGTTCAGCTTACTGATGAGTAATCTCACCCTAACTTACTTTCTCGTAAGTAAGTGAAACGTCGGATGCCCCCGCACCGGCGAACACAGCACAACGGACCGTGCCAAGGAGATGCAATGAAGCTCAGGAAGACCCTGATCGCGGTGTCCGCGATCACCGCACTCAGCGCCATGGTGCTGACCGGATGCTCGTCCGGCGGCGACTCGGGCGACAAGAGTGCGAGCGCCTCGCCCGCGCTCACCGTCGCCAAGCCCGACGGCTCTGGCGTCCTGTCGACGCAGATCAACAACCCGTTCATCGGCACCGGATCGGGCATGTCGCTCGGCTACGACCGCATGATCTACGAACCGCTCGCCATGGTGAACCCGGTCGGCAAGAACGAGACCACCCCGTGGCTGGCCGAGAAGGTGGAGTGGAACAGCGACTACACCCAGCTCACCGTCACGCCCCGCAAGGACGTGAAGTGGAACGACGGTGAGCCCTTCACCGCCGACGACATCATCTTCACGTTCAACCTGATCAAGAACACCCCCGCCCTCGACCTCGGCGGTCTGAAGCTGGCCGACATCAAGAAGGACGGCGACAACGTCGTCATGACCTTCAGCGAGTCGAAGTTCGTCAAGCAGGGCGACGTGCTGCACATCAGCATCGTGCCCGAGCACCAGTGGAAGGACATCAAGGACCCGTCGAAGGACGCCGTCAAGGATGCCATCGGCACCGGCCCGTACACGGTCAAGACCTTCTCGTCGCAGGGCGTCGTGCTCGACGCGCGCAAGGACTACTGGGGCGGCGCCGTGCCGGTGCCGCAGCTGAAGTACCTGGAGTACAACGACAACACCGGTCTGCTCCGGGCGCTGCAGAGCGGCGAGACCGACTGGGCGCAGATCTTCATCACCGACTATCAGACCAACTACGTCGACAAGGACCCGAAGCACAACGTGTTCTGGGGCGCCAACGTGCTCAGCCCCGACATGATCCTGGTCAACACCACGAAGGCGCCGTTCAACGACGTCGCGTTCCGCAAGGCCGTGAACATGGTCATCGACCGCAAGGCGCACGCCGAGAAGGCGCGCAGCAACGCCGGCCCCGAGCTGACCAACGTCACCGGCATCCCGCAGCCGACCGGCGACCAGTACATCGCCCCCGAGTACAAGGACCAGAACTTCTCCATCGACGTCGACGGCGCGAAGAAGGTGCTGACGGATGCCGGATACACCTGGAAGGGCGAGGCCCTGATCGACCCGTCCGGCAAGCCGGTCACCTTCACCCTGCAGGACCCGCAGGGCTGGAACGACTACGTCACCGGCATCCAGCTGGTCGCCACGCAGGTGAAGAAGACCCTCGGCGCCGACGCGAAGGTCGCCACCCCGGACGCCGACACCTGGACGACCAACATGGCCACCGGCAACTTCGACGCCGCTCTGCACTGGTCGGGCTCCGGCTCGAACCCGTGGCACATCTACGACGACGTCATGAACGGCGCGTACCTGGAGCAGGCCTCCGGCGGCAAGGTGTCCGACAACTTCGGGCGCTACAACAACCCCGAGGCGACCGCGCTGCTGAAGCAGTACCAGCAGGCATCCGATGACGCGACCCGCACCGACACGCTCAACAAGATCCAGAAGATCTTCGTCGACGACGTGCCGGCCATCCCGATCGGCACGCACCCGCAGCTGGCCGAGTACAACACCCGGAACTACACCGGATGGCCCAGCGAGGACGACCAGTACGCCACGGCTGACCCGACCCAGCCGTCGGCGGTCCAGGTCGTCATGAAGCTGAAGCCCGTCAAGAAGTAACGCCGAACGCGCGTCCTTCGTCTCGTCGCTTCGCTCCTCGCTCAGGAACCGGAGGCTCGATGCCGGCTCCTGAGCGAGCGCAGCGAGACGAAGGACGCGCACCTGCGCAGAGCAGACACACCATGACAGAATCCCTCCTCTCGGTTCACGACTTCTCCGTCGTGTACGACGTGGACCCACCGGTCCGCGCAGTCTCGAACGTCACCCTCGACATCCAGCGCGGCGAGATCGTCGGCCTCGCCGGCGAGAGCGGCAGCGGCAAGACCACGCTCGCCTACGGCGTGCCGCGGCTGCTGAAGCCCCCGGCGGTGATCACCAGCGGCAGCGTCGTCTTCCACGACGAGAGCGGTGAGGACATCGACCTGCACTCGCTCGACGCCGAGCAGATGCGCAGGTTCCGCTGGGACCGCATCTCGATGGTGTTCCAGGGCGCGATGAACGCGCTCAACCCCGTCGCGACGATCGGCTCGCAGCTCGACGACGTGTTCGTGATCCACCGCCCCGGCATGAGCAAGAAGGAGCGCCGCACCGCGGTCGACGAACTGCTCGAGATCGTCAAGGTCGGCCGGCAGCGCTACCGCTCGTACCCGCACGAGCTGTCCGGCGGCATGCGCCAGCGCGTGATGATCGCGATGGCGCTCGCGCTGCGCCCGCAGCTGATGGTCATGGACGAGCCCACCACCGCGCT
>JAITUD010000463.1 GCA_031286555.1 Microbacterium sp.
TGAAGAGCGCGGCGCGCACGACGGCCGCCGCGAAGACCGCAGCGGCGAAGAAGGCGGCCGGTGCGACCGCGGCGAAGACCGCAGCGGTGAAGTCGGCGAGCGCCCGCACCGCTGCGTCCAAGACCGCGGCGAAGACGACCGCCGCGCGGACCACCGCGAGGAAGACGGCCGCGGTGAAGACCGCCACCGCTGAGCGTGACGAGGAGAAGGCAGCGACGAAGGCCGCAGCCAAGACCACGGGCACGAAGACAGCCGCGGGTACGAAGGCGGCCGCGGGCACGAAGACGGCCACCGGGACGAAGGCGCCGGCGGTCAAGAGGCCTGCGGCCAAGAGGCCTGCGGCGAAGGCGGCGACAGCCACGGCGGCGACCGAGACGACGGCGGCCAAGGCGACTTCGAAGAGCACGAGCACGAGGAGCACGGCGACGAAGGCAGCTGCTGCCGGGACGGCGGCGAAGGCGACGAAGCCCGCTGCGAAGAAGCCTGCGACCACGACACGCCCTGCCGCGAAGACCGCAGCAGTGGCCGCGGCGGCCGGGGTGGTGGAGACTGTGGCTGCAGACGCCGTGACGACGGGTCCTGGGGAACCCGCTGTGAAGGAGATCATCGTGGCCGAAGAGACTCCGCAGACCGAGGCGCCACCGCAGGACGACACCGTCGTCACCCCTGCGGAGGCGGTCGCGGTCGCTGTCGTGCCGGAACCCGAGCCAGTGCCAGAGCCCGAGCAGGAACCCGCGCCCGAGCCGGAACCCGCGCCCGCAGTGCAGACTCAGGCGCCGGAACCGGAGCCCGCGAGCGCGCCGGCCACCGACCCCGACACGGTCGCCGTGCCGGCCGTGATGATCCGCGGCCTGATCAAACACTTCGGCGACACGCGCGCGGTCGACGGCGTCGACCTCACGGTCCCGGCCGGTTCCTTCTACGGCATCGTCGGGCCGAACGGCGCAGGCAAGACGACGACCCTGTCGATGCTCGCGGGACTCCTCCGGCCGGACGGCGGCAACATCATCATCGGCGGGGTGGACCAGAAGGCCGACCCGCTCGCCGCGAAGCGTGCGCTCGGGGTGCTGCCCGACCGGCTGCGGACCTTCGACAGGCTCACCGGCCGTCAGCTGCTGCACTACTACGGACTGCTCCGGGGGCTCGACTCCGGCGTGATCGAGAAGCGCGTCGCCGACCTCGCACGGGCGTTCGACCTCACCGAGGCGCTCAGCCGCGTGGTCTCCGACTACTCGGCCGGCATGACCAAGAAGGTCATGCTCGCCGGTGCGATGATCCATTCGCCGCGGGTGCTCGTGCTCGACGAGCCGTTCGAGTCGGTCGACCCGGTCTCCTCGGGCGTCATCCTCGACATCCTGCGCGCCTACGTCGAGCACGGCGGCACCGTGATCCTGTCCAGCCACGGCATGGACCTCGTCGAGCGGGTCTGCTCGCGCGTCGCGATCATCGTCGGCGGACAGGTGCTGGCCGAGGGCACGATCGACGAGGTGCGCGCCGGCCAGTCGCTGGAGGCGCGCTTCGTGGAGCTGTCCGGTGGCGGCGCCGAGGTGGAGGGGCTCGAGTGGTTGCACACGTTCTCCGCCTGAGGCTCGCACTCCTGGCCGGATCGCTGCGCACCGGACGTCCGGCGCGCACGATCCTCGGACTCCTCGCCGTCGTCGCGCTGACGATCGCCACGTGCGTCGCCGTGCTCAGCCTCGGAGACGGCTCGATCGACACGGCACGCTCGGTGATCGTGCTCGGCGGCGCCGCCGTCTTCCTCGCGTTCCTGGTCGGTCCCGTGCTCATCGGAACCGAGGATCAGCTCGACCCGCGCAAGTTCGCCGTGTTCGGCGTCGATGAGAAGCGGATGCCGTGGATGCTGGCGCTCGCATCCGTGATCAGCATCCCGAGCGTCGCTCTGCTCGCTGTCGGCGTGTGCGTCATGGTCGTCGGCATCGGCTTCGGGGCGCCATGGCCCGTCGCGGTGCTCTCCACACTGCTCGGCGTCGCGGTGACCATCGTCGCCGCACGCATCGGCATGGCCGTGAGCGCGCTGCTGCTGCCGGAGCGCCGCTCCCGCGAGCTGACCGCGCTCTTCGCGCTGGCGCTGATCGTGATCGCCTTCCCGGTGGCGGTGTTCTTCGCATCGATGGCCTGGGACGGCGCCGTGCCCTCCGCCGTCGCGGCTGCGACCTCGATCATCGGCATGACCCCGCTGGGTGCGGCGCAGGGCTTCCTGTTCTCCGTCGCCGACGGTGACGCGCCCGCCGCCTGGGTGAGTGCGATCGTCGGCATCCTCACCGCCGGGGGAGCGGCCGCCCTGTGGGCGTGGCTCGTGGGTCGGCTGCTGACGACGGTGGAGCGTCCTGTGGCCGCCCGCGAGCGCTCCGGCCTCGGCTGGTTCGCCGTGCTGCCCTCGAACGCGTTCGGCGCGGTCGCCGCGCGCAGCCTGGTCTACTGGCTGCGCGACCGCCGGTACATCGTGAACGTCATCGTGGTGCCGATCGCCGGCATCCTCACCGTGCTGCCGCTGGTCGTGGCCGGGGTGCCTGTCGCGATCGCCGCGCTCATACCGGCGCCGCTGATCGCGCTCTTCCTGGGCTGGCTGCCGCACAACGATGTCGCCTACGACTCGACCGCGATCTGGGTGCACATCGCCAGCGGCATGAAGGGCGTGTCCGACCGGCTCGGCCGACTGGTGCCGATGGTGCTGCTCGCGCTGCCGCTGCTCGCCGTCGCGGTGTCGATCACGCTGGCCGTGGTCGGCGACTGGTCGCTGCTGATGCCGTTCACCGGTGTCGTGGCCTGTCTGTTCCTCAGCGCGCTGGGGATGTCCAGCCTGTCCTCCGTACTCGCGCCGTACGCGGTCTCGCGACCGGGGGACAGCCCGTTCCAGCAGCCGCAGCGCTCCTCGTCGTACGGTTCCTACGGTGCGGCGATCGCCCTGCTCGCGGCGCTGGTGCTGACGATCCCTGCGGGCTGGCAGTTCGTGCTGACCCTCACCGAGGGGGAGCAGTACGGGCCGACGACGTTCTGGACCGGCATCATCGTGGGCGTGGTCGCGCTCGCCGCGGGCGTGACGATCGGCGGCCGCATCTTCGAGCACAGCGGCGAGCGTCTGATGGAGTTCGCCGAGACCACCTGATCGCCTCGGAGCGCCCTCGGGGCGGTCGCGGCGATTAGACTCACGGTCATGAGTACTCCGCTG
>JAITUD010000473.1 GCA_031286555.1 Microbacterium sp.
CCGTCTCCGCTGTCGTCTTCGGCGGCTGGTTCATCTACGAGTCGCACCGTCTGTACAACCGCGCCGTGCACGGCAACGAGCCGCGCCCGATGCGCGTGTTCCACGCGTCCATCACCTACTTGACGCTGATCTTCCTGGCCGTCGCGGTCGACCCGCTGATGCCGTTCTGATCCTCAGATGAAGGAGGCCGGCCCCGCATCGCGGGGCCGGCCCTCTTCGTCCTACTGGTCAGAACGGCATCAGCGGATCCACCGCGACGGCCAGGAAGATCAGCGTCAGGTAGGTGATAGACGCGTGGAACACGCGCATCGGGCGCGGCTCGTTGCCGTGCACGGCGCGGTTGTACAGACGGTGCGACTCGTAGATGAACCAGCCGCCGAAGACGACAGCGGAGACGGAGTAGACCAGTCCCATGCCGCCGACGGGGATCAGCAGCAGCGAGCAGGCGACGGTCGCCCAGGCGTACAGGATGACCTGCAGACCCACCTGCGACGGGGAGCGCGTGACGCCGAGCATGGGCACGTCGACGTCGTCGTAGTCGTCCTTGTACTTCATCGACAGCGGCCAGTAGTGCGCCGGGGTCCACAGGAAGATCAGCACGAAGAGCACCATCGGCGGCCAGGCGAGCGAGCCCGTGACCGCGGTCCAGCCGATGATCACCGGGAAGCACCCGGCGATGCCGCCCCAGATGATGTTCTGCTCGGTGCGGCGCTTGAGGATCATCGTGTAGATGACGACGTAGAAGAAGATGGCCACAGCCGAGAGCGTGGCCGCCAGCCAGTTCGTGGTCAGCCACAGCCACACCGTCGAGACGACGGCGAGCGTCCATGAGAACACGAGCGCCCCTCGAGGCGACACCTCGCCGGTGACCAGCGGACGATCCTTGGTGCGCTTCATGTGCACGTCGATGTCACGATCGAGGTACATGTTGAAGGAAGCCGCGGACCCGGCGCTCATGGCGCCGCCGAGGATGGTCGCGGCGATGAGCCCGACGTCGGACCAGGTGAACGGCGTCCCGCCCTTGGCGAGGATCATGACCGGCACGGTGGAGACGAGCAGGAGCTCCATCACCCGGGGCTTCGTCAGCGCCAGATAACCGCGGATCTTCTGACCGAGCGAGTGCGTGCGGGCATCGGTCTGCGACATCGTCGAGATCGCGATCGCCTCCTCAATGCGAAAAGCTGACAGTTTCCTCTCAGTCTACGGCACAGCACGCGCATGAAAGGCGCCGCAATCTACCGCTTCGCGCGGTGCGAGCCGCACTATGCTGGGGATCACTCGCGCGCCCCACACGCTGTGCACTCACCTCCGTGACGACGCGGATCGCGCAGGGAATACGGGCGCCTTTTTCCTTGTCAGAAGGGGCATGACCGTGGCGGAACTCATCTGGAACGATCTCGACCGGAGAGCGGTCGACACCGCCCGCGTGCTGGCGGCGGACGCCGTGCAGAAGGTCGGGAACGGTCACCCCGGCACGGCGATGAGCCTTGCGCCCGTGGCCTACCTGCTCTATCAGCGGGTCATGCGCCACGACCCGACCGACACCCACTGGATCGGTCGCGACCGCTTCATCCTCTCGGTGGGGCACTCCTCGCTCACTCAGTACGTGCAGCTCTACCTGGGCGGTTTCGGCCTCGAGCTGTCCGACCTCGAGGCGCTGCGCACCTGGGGCTCGCTCACCCCCGGTCACCCCGAGTACGGGCACACCAAGGGCGTGGAGATCACCACCGGCCCGCTCGGCCAGGGCCTCGCGTCGGCTGTCGGCTTCGCGTACGCGTCGCGCTACGAGCGCGGTCTGTTCGACCCGGATGCCGCGGCGGGGACCAGCCCCTTCGACCACCACGTCTACGTGATCGCCGGCGACGGCGACCTGCAGGAGGGCGTCACCAGCGAGGCGTCGTCGCTCGCCGGTCACCAGCAGCTCGGCAACCTGATCGCGATCTACGACTCCAACCAGATCTCCATCGAGGGCGACACGAACGTCGCCTTCACCGAGGACGTCCGTCAGCGCTACGAGTCCTACGGCTGGCAGGTGCTCGAGGTCGACTGGCGTCGCACCGGGCAGTACGTCGAGGATGTGCAGGAGCTCGACGACGCCATCGCGCAGGGCAGGGCCGAGACCGGCAAGCCGACCCTGATCATCCTGAAGACCATCATCGGCTGGCCAGCGCCGAACAAGTCCGGCACCGAGTCCGTGCACGGCAACGCGCTGGGCGCGGACGAGGTCGCCGCGACCAAGGTCGTGCTCGGTTTCGACCCCGAGAAGTCCTTCGTCGTCGAGGACGCCGTGATCGAGCACACCCGTGAGCTCGGCGCTCGCGCCGCCGAGGAGCGCGCCGCCTGGCAGTCGACCTTCGACGACTGGGCAGAGGCGAACCCCGAGCGCAAGGCCCTGCTGGACCGCCTGGAGGCGCAGGCGCTTCCCGAGGGCATCGAGGGCGCACTGCCCGTCTTCGAGGCCGGCACCGACGTGTCCACCCGTGCGGCATCCGGCAAGGTCATCAACGCGCTCGCGCCGCAGCTGCCCGAGCTGTGGGGCGGCTCGGCCGACCTGGCCGGCTCGAACAACACCACGATCGCGGGGGCCGCATCGTTCATCCCCGCCGAGTGGTCCACGCACGACTGGAACGGCAGCCCCTACGGTCGCGTGCTGCACTTCGGCATCCGCGAGCACGCGATGGGCTCGATCCTGAACGGCATCGTGCTGCACGGCCCGACGCGTCCGTTCGGCGGCACCTTCCTCATCTTCAGCGACTACATGCGCCCCGCGGTGCGTCTGGCCGCGCTGATGAACGTGCCGAGCGTGTTCGTGTGGACGCACGACTCCGTCGCCCTGGGCGAGGACGGCCCGACTCACCAGCCCATCGAGCAGCTCGCCTCACTGCGCGCGATCCCGAACATGACCGTCGTGCGCCCCGCCGACGGCAACGAGACCGCGGCCGCCTGGCTCGAGATCCTCAGCCGGCACGGCGGCCCCACCGGCATCGCGCTGACCCGCCAGAACATCCCGGTGTTCGCGCGTGGTGAGGG
>JAITUD010000489.1 GCA_031286555.1 Microbacterium sp.
GCGTCGATCCGCGGTACTACGGCGCTGCACCGCTGGATGAGGCGGCGCGGGCAGCCCTCGGCCTGACCCGCCCGTACGTGCTGCACGCGGGTGGAGCGGCCGAGCGCAAGAACCTCGCAGCTCTGGCCTCGGCGTGGCCACTCGTGCACCGTGAACACCCTGGTCTGACGCTCGCACTCGCCGGTCCCCCGCATCCGCGCCGCACGGAGCTGTTCGAAGGGATGCCCGGGGTCGTCATGCTCGGCCGCCTGCCGGACGAGACGATGCCGGGGCTCGTCGCCGCAGCATCCGCCGTCGTCGTGCCGTCGCTGTACGAGGGCTTCGGGCTGCCGGCGCTCGAGGCGATGGCGGCGGGTGTGCCGGTCGTCGCGGCGAGCACCAGCAGCCTGCCCGAGGTCGTCGGCGACGCCGGCATCCTCGTCCCGCCGACCGCGGAGGGGATCGTGGACGGCCTGCTGCGGGCGACGTCGGAGGATGCCGCGGTAACGGCGCTCGTGGCCGCAGGCCGTGCCCGCGCGGCGGAATTCACCTGGGAGCGCTCGGCCGCCGGGCACGCGGCCATCTGGAAGAGTCTGCAGTGATTCCCGACCTGGTGTTCATCACCTCGCTGCGGCACCCGCAGAACAGCGCCGACTACGCAGCGGTCGAGGCGATGCTCGCCGCGTCGCTGCGCTCGTGGATGCGCCAGAGCTCGCCGCGGTTCGCGGTCGTCGTCGTGGGCAATCGTCACCCGCGGATGCCCGCCGACCCGCGGGTGGAGTTCGTGCCGGTCGACTTCCCGGCGCCGTCCGAGCTGCGCGGTCCGCGCACGGGACTCCCCGCCGTGCTGCGCGACAAGGGCACGAAACTCGCGATCGGACTGGCCCGGGCCCGCGAGCTCGGCGCCGGCCACGTGATGTTCGTCGATGCCGACGACTTCGTGTCCCGTCGGCTCACCGGTTTCGTCACCGAGCATCCGGAGTCTCCCGGGTGGACGATCACGGACGGGTGGCGGATCAACCTGGAGCGCCGCACGATGCGTCCCGAGACCGGAACGTTCCAGGTCACCTGCGGCAGCTCGCACATCGTGCGCACGGAGCTCCTGCCGTCATCGCCCGCGGGCACGGGGGCGACGCAAGAGCAGCTCTACGCGGCGATGGGGCCGAAGCTGGAGCGATGGATCGGCTCGCACATGCATCTGCATGAGGACCTGCCCCTGGAGCGTCTGCCCTTCGCCGGGGCGATGTACCGCGTCGGCACCGGCGAGTCGCACTCGGGCAACGCGATGTCCGGCTGGGGCCGCCCGATCTTCCGCGTGGTGGCGGACGAGTTCGGCGTGCCGGCGACACCCCGCACGCCCTGGGCCCAGGCACGCGCTGTGCTCCCCTCGGGCCGGGCGCTCCGCGAACGCCTTCTTCGCCGTCGCTGACGGCCGCCGCAGGGGGTCAGGCTCCGAACAGCCCTGCCGGGAAGCGCCGCGCCTCGGGCAGCACGTCCGGCAGCCGTCCCAAGGCCCCGACCAGTCCGTCGGACAGCTCAGCCACGCGCCCGGCATCCGCCGTCCGCGCCCGCCGAACGACGTCGTCCAGCGTGCGCAGGTCGTCGAAGGCGACGAAGCGGCTGAGGCCCGGAGTGACCGCGGCCTCGTAGTCGCGGAACTTGAAGTCGGCGCCGTCGAGCGCCGGTTCGAGCATGGTCCAGATCGCCGGGATCCCGTACGAGTCCGCGGTGATGAGCCCGTGCAGCGACGTCGTCAGAACGACCTCGCCTGCCGCGATCTCGCGAACAGCGGATGCTGCATCCTGATGCACGTTGACCGTGCGTGCCCGCCCGGACTCGCCGCTCAGCAGCGCTGCAAGCCCTTCGTGAGACCGATGGTGCCCGTGCGGCACCGCGGTGATCGCCACGCGCCCCGACGGTCGGCGCACGTGCCGCGAGACCAGCAGCCCGGGGTCGCCGTAGGCGGCATCGGAGGCTCCGATCCGCTCCTGGGTCAACGGTCCGCGAAGGGCGAGCGCCGTGGCATCCGGCATCCGCTTCTCGCCGTCGCGCATGAGCCCGGTGCCCCAGATCGCCCCGTCGTAGTCGTCGGGGAAGAACTCCAGCAGGCTGCCGACGCCTGCCAGCCGCGCGTGCCGCGGCTCGCGGTACAGCGGCACGATCCCGTACTTCGGCAGCAGGTACGGCGTGAGCGCATCGCCGAAGTTGGGGTGCCCGTCCCACCAGTACGCGGGCACCAGCATCCCTCCCCAGGCCGAGCGGTGCCCGGCAGCGGCGCCGAGTCGGCGCAACTGTCGCAGACGCCGCGGAAGACGGTCCTCGTAGCTCACGGGTACAGCTCCGCATACCGCTCCGCGACCGTCGCCCAGGAGAACTCCGCGACCCGAGCCCGTCCGGCGCCGGCGAGGCGGGTGCGCAGCGCGGCATCGCCCAGCACGCGTTCCAGCGCGGCCGCGAGCGCATCCTGGTCCTCGGGGTCGACCAGCAGCGCGTCGACCTCGTCGGTCATGAACTCCGCCGCACCCCCGCGGGTGGTCATCACCAGCGGGGCGCCGCCCCGCCAGGCCTCCAGTGCGACGATCCCGAACGCCTCCGAGCGGCTCGGCACGACGACCGCGGTGGCCCCCGCCACCGCACCGGCCACCTGTTCGGCGCTGAAGCGCCCGGGGAACCGCACGTGCAGCCCGCGGGCCTGTTCGATGAGGGCCTCCCGCTCGGGGCCGTCACCGCCGATGACGAGCGGGATTCCGGCATCCCCGACCTTCGCGAAGGCCTCGAGCAGCAGGTCGAAGCCCTTCATGCGCCCGAGCCGGCCGTAGGCGAGCAGGTACGGCGTCGCCAGCGGCGGCGCGGCCGCCACCACGTCCGGATCGACGCCGTTCGGCACGACCACGCCTGCCTGCAGCCCGTACACGTCGCGCAGGTCAGTGAGCACGTACTCACTGGGCGCCGTGACGACGGATGCTGCCGCGAGAGCGTCCCTCAGACCGTGGCGCAGCAGCGCCGAGCGGGCGAAGATCGAGGTGTCGTCGCCGAGGGTCTCGCCGTGCGAGGTCACGACCAGCGGGGTGCCGAAACGCCTATGCAGCCGGAGCGCGTACAGCCCGTTCGGACCGAAGCAGTGCACATGCAGCACCTCTGGGCGGAAATCTCTGTGCGCTCGCCTCCAGCTGCGCCATGCCGCCGGCCCCTGCACGGCGAACCTCGCCAGATTCAAGGCCTTCCTGGCCGGCAGCGGCGTGGGCAGGTATCGCACCGCGATCCCGTCGTCGAAGGGGTGCTCCGGCCGCTCTCCCCGGTCGACGGTCCACACCTCGACCGTGTCGCCGCGGGCCGCGAGCCGGCGTGCGACCTGGGCGACGTGCTCCTCGACGCCGCCGATGTGCGGTGCGAACGACGACGTGATCAGCGCGATCCGGCGCGCTCCATCAGCGGCCGTGGCCATCGCCGTCGGACGGGATCACGCCTGCCGCATCGCCGAACAGCTCCGCGACGTCCTCGGCCATCCGGCCGTCGTCCGACGCCTCGACCTTCTTGCGCGCACGGCGCGGGGCGCGCGGCGGGTGCGCGGTCGCCGCATCGGGGGCCGGCGCTTCGGCGGCCGGAGCCGGGGCCGGAGCGACGGACGGGACGATCGGGGCCGCCGTGGGCGCCGCCGGTGCGGGGTCGGCCGTGCGCTTCGGTCCTGCTTCTGGGGCCGTGGTCTTCGACGTGTACTCGTAGGTGTACGAGTACACGTCCGACCCGCCGCCGGTCATCGGCACCTTGTTCAGCACGATGCCGAGCACGCGCCCGTGGATCTTCTCCAGTGCGTCGATCGCCTTGTCCACGAGGTCATAGGTCGTCTTGCCGACGGATGCCACGATCAGGGCGCCGTCGGCGCGATGGGTCAGCACCGCCGCATCCGTCACCGACAGGAGAGGCGGGGCGTCGACGATCACGATCGCATGCTGGGAGAGATCCGTCAGCAGCTCGTGCATCCGGTCGGAACCGAGCAGTTCGCTGGGGTTGTGCGGCAGGGTGCCGGCGCCGAGCATGACGAGGTTCGGCATCTCGGGAACGCGGTGCAGCACGTCGGCCAGGCGCACACGCCCGGCCAGCACGTCGGTCAGCCCGATGTCGGCGGTGACGCCCATGGTCGCGGCGATCGTCGGACGGCGCAGGTCGCCGTCGATCAGCACCACCTTCTGCCCGGCGGCCGAGAGCGCGCCGGCCAAGTTCGACGCCATCGTCGACTTGCCCTCGCCCGGCAGGGCGCTGGTCACGACGATGGTGCGCGGCGGGTGGTCGACGTCCATGAACTGCAGGTTCGTGCGCAGCATCCGCAGTGACTCACGGATCGCGAAGTCGGCTTTCGTGGCCTTGCCCGGCGCGGCCGTGCCGTCGTTGCGGTACAGCCGATGCCCGTCGGCCAGCGTCGACGCGTCGGGCAGGGCGCCGACGACGGGAACGCCGAGACGTTTCTCGACGTCATCGGTCGAACGGATGCGGCGATCCGAGATAGCCCGCGCCATCGCGAAGGCGATGCCGGCACCAAGACCCAGCACGCCGCCGACGAGCATGGCCATGCGCTTGTCGGGGAACACCGGCGAGGTCGGAAGAGCGGCCGACTCGGCCAGCACGATGTTGGCGGAGGAGCTGCCCGAAGCGCCGTCCCCCTCGGTCTGATCGATGACGACGATCAGCCCCTTCACCCACGCCTCCGCGAGGTTCCGTGCGGCTTCCGGGGTGTCCCCCTGCGCCGTGACCTTGATGATCGCGGTGCCCTCCGGGTTCGTCACCGTGACCATCTGGATCAGCGACTGCGGCGGCGTCTTCAGGTCGAGCTGCTGCGCCACCTGCTCCGCGACCTGGCGCCACTGCGCCATCTCGAGATAGGTGGGCACCTTCGTCTTCGCCAGGCTGTCGCCCTGGCCTGGCGCCATCACGGTGCCGGCGGTCGCCTTGACCTGGATGAGCCCGCTCGCATCCGCCTGGTACACGGGTGTCTGCGCCCACGCCCAGCCGAACCCCGCGCCCACGCCGAGCAGCGCCATCACGACGATCGCGATCCAGTGCCGCTTCAGCGCCCTGGTGTAGTCACGCAGCTCCATCGGTCCCCCATGTTTCCCCTCGGATGATCATACGTGCGCGCCCTCGCGCTGTCCCGGCAGACGGGCTCGGCGGCGCTGCTCGATGCGCCCCTCGGCCCGCCGCACCCTGACCTTCTCGGGCGCCCAGAACCCGGTGTCCGGATCTCGTTCGTGTGCGAGAGCCTGCGCCCCGAGACAGATGCCGGCGATGAAGAACGGCACCGACACCTGCGACGCGACCCAGAACAGATCGAACTGCGCCTGCACGATGCGGGAGAGCACCATCCCCAGAGCGAGCAGTCCGAACTGCGGATGCATGCGCCACAGCACGACGAGGAAACCGACCCACATGATGATGAAGCCCAGCAGCCCGACGATTCCCGTCGACGCCAGCACCTCGAGCTCGGCCTGCGGCGGCTGGAAGTTCGTGCCAGGCGTGACGTACCAGTAGCGCAGCCCATGTCCGAAGATCGGCGAGTGCTTCCACAGGGCGTACACCTCGCGGATCCAGTCCAGCCGCTGATAGACGGAGTTGAACCGGTTCTGCGATTCGATCTGATCGCGGACGCTGAGGATGATCAGGATGATGCCGGGCACCACCAGCACGATGACCATCAGCACGTGTTTGGCGGCGCCCTGCCGCAGCGTGAAGATCAGCAGTGCGACGACCAGGCCGATTGCCGCCTGCCGCGATTGCGTGAGGCCGAGAGCGACGAGGAAGAACCAGAACGCGAAGCGCGTCCAGCGCCGATCGAGCCGCGCCCAGTCCGGGTTCACATAGGCCAGGAAGGCGCCGAACGCGAGCATGCCGCCGGCGAAGTTCTTGTGCATCATCCACGGCCACTCGGGGTACACGGCCTTGAGCAGGTCTCCCTGCTGCCAGTAGCCGATCGCCGTGAAGATCGTTCCGATCGCGATCACCACGACCATGGCGTGGATCAGGATGAACGCCACCCTGGCCTTGCCCGCGCGGCCGATCCCCCATCCGGCGATCAGCGCACCGGACACCAGCAGCCACGCATGCACCCATTCCACTGTGTTCTGTGTGAACGGGTTGACGATCACGGTCATCAACGAGGCGAACTGGTAGATCAGGTTCAACCACAGCATCGCCCGCATCGGCGGGCTGAAGTCATTCCTGCCGAGCAGGATCGCGGTGCCGAAGGCTGCGGCGAGCGCGACATCCGACACGGTCAGATCACCGACACCGAGGCCGACGCGTTCGACGATGAACAGTGCGGGAGTAGCCATCAGGGCGATCGCCATGGGCTCTGCGCGGGTCAGCGCTGCACCGATGACGAGACAGGCGATGGCGGCCGCGGCGATGACACCACCGGAGATGCCGCGGTCGAGGAACAGGTATACGGCGATGACCAACCCGACGGCGAACAGCGCCCAGCGCCACGCGCCGGCCCACCATTCAGGCACGCGCGCACGCAGACGCGCGCCGACTCCGCCGAATCCCCCGGTCATCCCCACCGCCCTTCGGATGTCTCAGTATCGCACCCCGGCGGTGCTCCGAGCCCGTCTCCCTGGGACCCTGCGTCCGTCGAAGGACGCCGCTTCGAGGTCAGTCGCCGTCGACCCAGGCGCGCAGGTTCGAGATGAACTCGCTGCGCGCGAAGCGTGCGGCCTGCTGGGGGACGGCTCTGCGATCCAGTCGCAGGGCGCGGTCGAGCGCCGCCCAGGCATCCTCGCCGGCGAATCGGCGCGCCTGCACCCCGCCGACGCCATGCCGAACCGACTCGGCGGTGCCGCCGACGGCGTTGACGATCACGCGGGCGCCCGCGGCCATCGCCTCGACCGGCACGATGCCGAAGTCCTCGACGGGCGGGAAGACGAAGACCGTCGCGCGCTGGTACAGCGCGTACAGCAGCGGAGTGCTGACGGCCCCGAGGAAGTGCGCGCGGATGCCTCGATCCACAGCGAGCTGCTCCAGACGCGGGCGGTCAGGGCCCGACCCGACGATCACCGCGGGCAGGCCGACGGAGGCCGCGAACTCGAGAACCGCGTCCAGCCTCTTGTACGGCACCAGACGCGAGGCCCCGAGCACGAACGCGTCCGGAAGCGTGCCGAGCAGGTCGGCGGCTGCGGCATCCAGTCGTTCGCGCCAGTCGGGCACCTCAGTGATCTCGGCGGTGTCGACGGGCGGATGGATGATGCGGGACTCCCGCCCCCAGCTGTCGAGGATGCGCTGCTGCACGAACGCGGAGTTCGCAGCGATGGAGTGCACCTCTGCGGCGCGGCGCCGGTCGAGCGACTTCCAGTACGGCGCTGTCGCACGCACCAGCGGGCTGCGGCCACGCTCGTCGATCTCGGGTGCCCAGATGTAGCGCGCGGGGCTGTGCACGTAGGCGTAAGCCGGCGCATCGGGGCGGCCGCGGAAGCGCACGTGGTGCGCGAAGACGTACGAGCTGACCAGCACCTTGTCGGGAGTGCCGACCGCGGTGCGGCGCCGCCAGGTCGGATCGAAGAACGGCAGCGCGAGGGCCTTCCTGTCGCGCAGCGGCGTGCGGGCCATCCAGGACTCGCGCACGTCGACCCCCTGCATCCGCGCGGGGGCGTCGTTCCACAGCGCGTGCACCGGGGCGCCGGGGTACGCCTCGATCATGGCGTCCAGCACCTTCTCGGCGCCGCCGGTCGCCTCGATCCACTCGCAGACGATCTCCAGGTGCACGGTTCAGATCCTATGGGCGAAAGGCACGGCGCCGGGATGAAGCCCAGTCGCCGGCGCTCAGTACGCCCCCTGTGCCCTGGTCACCACGTTCAGCGTGCGCCACAGGATCATGAGGTCCCCGGTCAGCGACCAGTTCTCGACGTAGAACAGGTCGAGGCGCACGCTGTCGTCGAGAGACAGATCGCTGCGCCCGCTGGTCTGCCAGAGGCCGGTGATGCCGGGCTTCACGAGCAGCCGTCGATTCAGCCGGCCGTCGTACTGGGCGACCTCTGATCCGAGCGGCGGGCGCGGCCCCACGAACGACATCTCGCCGCGCAGCACGTTCACGATCTGCGGCAGTTCGTCCAGGCTGTACCGACGGAGCACCCGCCCGACGGCGGTCACGCGCGGGTCGTTGCGCAGCTTGAACAGCAGCCCGTTGCCCTCGGAGCGGTCCAGCAATGCGGGCAGCTGGGCCTCGGCGTCGACGACCATGGTGCGGAACTTGAACATCTGGAACGGCTTGCCGCTCAGACCGACTCGCTGCTGCCGGAAGAGCGCGGGCCCGCCGTCGTGCCGCACGGTCATCGCGAGGATCAGGAACACCGGGCTGAGCAGGATCAGCGCGGCTGTCGAGGCGATGATGTCGAAGGTGCGCTTGGCCAGATAGCGGTGGCCCTCGAACCGCGGGTAGTCGACGTGGATGAGCGGCAGGCCCGCCACCGGGCGGGCGTGGATGCGGGGGCCGGCGATGTCGGTCAGCGCCGGGGCGACCAGCAGGTCGATGCGGCGCTGCTCGAGCTCCCAGCCGAGCTGCTGCATCTCGGCCGGCGAGATGTTGTCCGATCCGGTGAACACCACCGTGTCCGCTCCCGTGTCCTCGATCGCGTCGAGCACACGGTCGAGGTCGCCGATGACCGGGATGCCGGGGAGCAGATCCTCACTGTCGCCGTACTCGGTCACCGCCCCGATGACCTGGATCCCCGCAGAGTCCTCGCGGCAGATCGCGTGCGCCGCGTGCCGGGACTTCTGTCGTTCGCCGACCATGATGGCGCGCTGCGTGTAGCGCCCTGCATGACGCTGATGCAGCAACCACTTGCGCCAGTACCAGCGCCCCAAGAGGACCAGGAGCAGGCCGAGGGGAAACGCGATCAGGAGATAACCGCGAGCGACCTGCACCTGGAAGACGAAAGCGAGGATGGCGACGACGCCGAAGAACCGCAGCGTCGCATCGGCGACCCTCTTGTACTCGGTGGCACCGTTGCCGATGATCTTGTCGTCACGCGTGGCATAGATCCTGAGCACCACCATCCAGGCGATGACGACGCCGACCGAGAAGGTCGAGTACGCGATCACGCCCGAGGGGCGGTCGAGCATCGACAGATCGGGCCCGCTCAGACCGAACCGCAGGAACTGCGCTCCGAAGACGGATGCCGTGATGATGGCCGCGTCGGTGACGGCGACCCTGCGCGTGTACGAGCGGCGCCAGGTCTGCACGGCGCGCTCAGGGTCCTTGACCCCAATGGACTCCCCCACGATTCCCCAATCGTGAAACCGGGCTCAGGCCCGGCACCCCAGTGTTCGACGGGGCATGAGTCGCGTGCCATCCCACATGGCGCGACAACCGGCAGGGTAACCGGATCGCCCGACGAAGCCCCAGCCTCAGACGATGCCGTCAGTATACCCACGCGAATGCCTCCGGCCATAGGCCTTTGTTCAGATCGTGGGATGGTCCAGGTATTCCGCCAGTGACTTCCGCCAGTCCGGCGGCACGAACCCGGTCGCCTCGATCTTCGCCAGATCCAGAACGCTGTTGCGAGGACGCGGGGCGATCGGCCCCGCCGCGCCAGAAGAGTAGGCATGAGTGCTGACCGGCGTCACCCGCAGCGGGTCATGGCCCACGAGCGCGAAGACCTCTGCGGCGACGTCTGACCAGGCCGCCGGATCGCCGGAGCCGGTCACGTCGTATGTTCCATACGCCGCTCGCGTCTCGAGCAGATGGCGGATGCCGCGGGCCAGATCGCTCGTGAAGGTCAGTCGACCGCGCTGGTCGTCCACGACGCGCGGGTCGATGCCGCGCTCGGCGAGCGAGGCCATTGTGCGCACGAAATTGCCTCCGTCGCCGATCACCCAGGAGGTGCGCACGATGTAGTGCCGCGGCGCGGTCTGCACGGCGAGGTCGCCGGCGGCCTTGGACTGGCCGTAGACGCCGAGCGGGCTCAGCGGCGACTCCTCGTCATACTCGTCGGATGCGCCGTCGAAGACGTAGTCGCTCGACACGTGCACGAGCGTGATCCCGTTTTTCGCGGCGATCCGCGCAAGCTCAGCGGGACCGGACGCGTTCACGGCCCAGGCATCTGCTCGTCCCTCGGCCGTCTCGGCGGCGTCGACCGCCGTGTACGCGGCGGCATTGATGATCGTGCCGTAGTCGCGCCAGTGCCGGGCATCCGGTGCGGTGATGTCGAAGTCGGCGCGCGTGGCGTACTCGAGGTGCGGCGCATCGCCGAACTCGGCGCGAAGCGCCCGGCCCAGCTGCCCGTCGGCGCCGAGGATGAGAGTCCTGCGCGGCGGCACGGGCATGACTTCGGCGAGCAGCGGATGCGCTCTGTCCTTGTCCGAAAGCACGGCGTCGGCGAGCGGAATCGGCCAGTCCACGCCGGCGGTCTCGTCGGCCAGGTTCAGGAAGGCGTACTCGGTCTCGGGCGACCAGTGGTCGTTCACCAGATAGGCGTAGACCGTGTCGGCATCGAGCGTCTGATAGGCGTTGCCGACGCCGCGCGGCACGAAGACGGCGCGGTCGGGGCCGAGCTCGATCGTGAAGACGGTGCCGAAGGACGGCCCCTCGCGCAGGTCGACCCAGGCACCGAAGATCCGGCCGGATGCCACGGACACGAACTTGTCCCAGGGCTCGGCGTGGAACCCGCGCGTCGTGCCGACCGCTGCGTTGTAGGAGATGTTGTTCTGCACGGGGCCGAAGTCGGGCAGCCCCGCGGCGACCATCTTGTCGCGCTGCCAGTTCTCCTTGAACCAGCCACGGTTGTCACCGTGCACCGGCAGGTCGACGACGAGCAGGCCGGGGATGCCGGTCTCCGTGACGTTCATCGGGGACGCCCTTCGTCTCGCTTCGCTCGCTCAGGGTCCGGGCCCTCGCACCCTGAGCGAGGAGCGCCAGCGACGAGACGAAGGGCGCTCATTGCCCCTTCTCCGCGTAGAAGGCCTCGACGCCGTCCTTCGACGGTGCCCACCAGTCCTCGTGCTGCCGGTACCAGTCGATGGTCACGGCCAGCCCGGCTTCGAAGTCGCCGTACTGCGGCATCCAGCCGAGTTCGGTGCGCAGCTTCGTGGAGTCGATCGCGTAGCGCAGGTCGTGCCCGGCCCGGTCGGTGACGTGGTCGTACGCGCCCGGGTCCTGACCCATCAGGGTCAGGATCAGTTCGACGACGGTCTTGTTGTCCTTCTCACCGTCCGCGCCGATCAGATAGGTCTCCCCGATCCGCCCCTTCTCCAGGATGGTCAGCACGGCGGAGGAATGGTCGTCCGCGTGGATCCAGTCCCGCACGTTCGCGCCCGCCCCGTACAGCTTGGGACGGATGCCGCGGATCACGTTCGTGATCTGCCGCGGGATGAACTTCTCCACATGCTGATATGGGCCGTAGTTGTTCGAGCAGTTCGAAATCGTCGCGGCCACGCCGAACGAGCGGACCCAGGCGCGCACCAGCAGATCCGAGCCTGCCTTGGTCGACGAATACGGCGAGGACGGGTTGTACGGGGTCTGTTCGGTGAACCGGGCCGGGTCGTCCAGCTCCAGGTCTCCGTAGACCTCGTCGGTGGAGATGTGGTGGAACCGCACCCCGTGCCGGCGCACCGCCTCGAGCAGCGTGTAGGTGCCGATGACGTTCGTGTCCAGGAAGGGCCGCGGGTCGTGCAGGCTGTTGTCGTTGTGCGACTCGGCCGCGTAGTGCACCACCGCGTCGGCATCCGCGACCAGCGGGTCCACGATCGCGGCATCCGCGATGTCGCCCTGCACGAACGCCACCCGGTCGCCGGGAAGGCCGTCAAGAGATGCCCGATTGCCCGCGTAGGTCAACTTGTCCAGCACCGTCACATGATGATCCGTGTGCGCCACGACATGGTGCACGAAGTTCGATCCGATGAACCCCGCACCCCCGGTGACCAGCAGCCTCATCGCTCTCCCCGCTCCAAGAGACTCAGCAGATACGCACCGTAGCCCGATTTCGCGAGCAGCTCGCCCCGGGCGCGCAGCTCACTGTCGGAGAGGAAGCCCTGCCGCCAGGCCACCTCCTCCGGCGCCCCGATCTTCATACCGGTCCGGCGCTCCATCGTGCGCACGTAGTCACCGGCATCCGTCATCTGATCAAACGTTCCCGTGTCCAACCAGGCCGTGCCGCGCGGCAGCACCTCCACCTGCAGCTTCCCCCGCTCCAGGTACGCCCTGTTCACGTCGGTGATCTCGTACTCGCCGCGCGCGCTCGGGGTGAGGGATCGAGCGATCTCGACGACGTCGTTGTCGTAGAAATAGAGACCGGGCACCGCGTAGTTGCTCTTCGGCTGCGCCGGCTTCTCCTCCAGCGACACCGCGACGCCGGACTCGTCGAACTCGACCACTCCGTATGCGGCCGGCTCCGCGACCCAGTACGCGAACACCGCACCGCCGTCGATCTGCGCGAACCGCTTCAGCTGCCGACCCAGACCCGGGCCGTAGAGCAGGTTGTCGCCGAGCACCAGCGCGACAGCATCCTCACCGATGAAATCGGCGCCGATCGTGAATGCCTGGGCGAGCCCGTCGGGCGAGGCCTGCTGCGCGAAAGTCAACGAGATGCCGAACTGCGACCCGTCTCCGAGAAGGCGTTCGAAATGCGCCGCATCATGCGGCGTCGTGATCACGAGGATGTCGCGGATGCCGGCCAGCATCAGCGTCGACAGCGGGTAGTAGATCATCGGCTTGTCGTACACCGGCACCAGCTGCTTCGACACACCCAGCGTGATCGGATGCAGCCGTGTACCCGATCCCCCAGCGAGAATGATCCCCTTCACACCGCCTATCTTGGCATCCACCCAGATACCGCACAGGTAGTCTCGTGCCGTGCGCATTCTTCTGACCGGCGGTGCCGGCTACATCGGATCCCACGTCGCCCTCGTCCTTCTCGAGGCCGGCCACGACGTACTGCTGCTGGACGACTTCTCGAACAGCAGCCGCGAGTCGATCACGCGCGTGCAGGACCTCACGTCGCGCACCATCGACGTCATCGAGTGCGATCTCGCGGATCGCGCCGATGCGGATGCCGCACTCAAGAAGGAGCACTTCGACGCCGTCATCCACTTCGCCGGGCTCAAGGCCGTCGGCGAGTCGGTCGCGAAGCCGTCGGAGTACTACCGCACGAACCTCACCTCCACGCTGAACCTGCTCGACATCATGCGCGAGAAGGACGTCCGCAAGCTGGTCTTCAGCTCGTCGGCGACCGTCTACGGCACGCCCGTCGAGGGCGTCGAGCGTCTCGACGAGTCGCAGCCCTCGGGCACCGGCATCACCAACCCCTACGGGTGGACGAAGGCGTTCAACGAGCAGATCATCCGCGACGTGCAGGTCGCCTGGCCCGAGCTCGAGGCCGTGCTGCTGCGCTACTTCAACCCGGTCGGTGCGCACCCGTCCGGCCGCATCGGTGAGGACCCCTCCGGCATCCCGAACAACCTGATGCCCTTCGTCGCGCAGGTGGCCGTCGGCCGCCGCGACCACCTCAGCGTGTTCGGCGACCAGTACCCCACCCACGACGGCACCGGCGTGCGCGACTACATCCACGTGATGGACCTGGCCGAGGGGCACGTCGCCGCGCTCGAGCATCTGTCGGCCGGCGTCGAGACCTACAACCTGGGCTCGGGCGAGGGCCAGAGCGTGCTCGATGTGGTCAAGGCGTTCAGCGCGGCGTCCGGCCGCGAGATCCCCTACGTCGTGGTCGCGCCGCGTGCCGGCGACCTGCCCACGACCGTCGCCGATCCGACGAAGGCGAACCGCGAGCTGCAGTGGCACACCACGCGTTCGCTGGCCGATGCGTGCCGCGACACCTGGAACTGGCAGTCGCAGAACCCGAACGGCTTCGCCGGGGCATGACCCGCGGGCGCACCGTCGCCCGCATCCTGCTGGCGCCGTATCTGGTCGTGGTGCTGCTGCTGACGTGGCTGCCTGCGAAGGATGCCGGGCGGGTGACGGGCATCGTGGCGACGATCGCGCACTGGTTCGAAGGGCTGATCCCCTTCGAGGTCGGCTACACGATCCTGGAGTTCCTCGCGAACGTGGCGATGTTCGTCCCGCTCGGCGCGCTGTGTGCATTTGCGTGGCCGCGGATGCACGCCATGTGGGTCATCGGTGCGGGTGCCGCTCTCAGCATCATGATCGAGTTGGTGCAGCTGACGATGCCGTCGCGCTTCTCGACGCTGTCCGACGTGATCGCGAACACTCTGGGCATGGCTTTGGGATACCAGGTCGTCTCGTCTTGGCGGCGCATGAGGCGGCGTCGTACGGTGAACGCATGAGCGAGTCCGCTGCACCCGAGCCCGGTCTCACCCGTCGCGAGAGACGAGAGCGGCGCGAGGCGTCGAAGCTGCCATTCACGTCGCCGTTCGACCCGCCGGCGCCGGGCGCCCAGCACGGCCGCCCGACGATCCTCACCGTGTGCACCGGCAACATCTGCCGCTCGCCGATGGCGGAGGTTCTGCTGCGCGCGCGCCTGCCGCAGTCGGTGAAGGTGCACAGCGCCGGCACGCAGGCGATGGTCGGGTACGGCATGACCCAGGACGCCCGCGACCTGGCGGTCGAGCGCGGTGCCGAGCCGGATGCCGCAGACGCGCACCGCGCCCGGTATCTGGTGGAGCCGATTCTGGCGGAATCGGACCTGGTGCTGACGATGACGCGCGAGCACCGCACCCACGTGGTGCAGATGATGCCGGCGCTGATCCGTCGGGCGTTCACACTGCGCGAGTTCGCGCGGCTGGCCGCCGGGCTGAGTGATGAGGAGGCGCGCGAGATCGCGGATGACGCAGGAACGGATGCGGCAGCGCGGCTCTCCGCACTCGCGCGGGCGGTCGGCGGACTGCGCAGTGCGGTCACCGGTCCGGACGACGATGACGACGTGATCGACCCGTACCGCCGCGGCCGCGAGACGTATGAGCTGTCCGCGTCGCAGCTGGTCCCCGCCCTCGCCCAGGTCGAGCGCCTGGCTCTCCTCGCCACCTCAGGCCGGTGAAGGAGCGGGGCACGACGAAACGCCCCCCGTGTTCCCAGCGCTGACGCCGTATGCTCAGTTTCGGAGGAGTCACTCCGTCTCTGGGGAGGGGCGGCGGCGGAAAGGGAAAGTGTGGAGCTTCGCGATTACCTGCGCATCATGCGTGCGCATTGGATCGTCATCGTCGCTGCGACCGTTCTCGGTGCGCTCATCGGCTTCGGCTGGAGCATGCTCCAGCCGAAGGTCTACACGGCCGACGCCACCGGCATCGTCTCGGTGAAGGCCGCGGATGACAGCACCGGAAGCGCGATGATCGGGAACCAGCTGGCTCAGAGCCGCGTGAAGTCCTACCTGAATCTCGGCACCTGGCGCGCCGTCGGCGAGTCGGCCGCTGAAGAGCTCGGCATCGACGACTCCCCGGAGGATCTGGTCAAGCGCGTCACGGTGACCAATCCGATCGACACGGTCGCGCTGAAGGTGACCGCCGAGGGTTCCACGCCCGAAGAGGCGCAGAAGCTCGCCGAGGCATGGCTGCGCGGCATGTCGGTGGAGATCAACAAGGTCGAGGGCGGCACGGCTGAGAAGCCGGCGAACGTCTCGCTGACCGTCGGCGACTCCGCCAAGCTCCCCACCGATCCGTCTTCGCCGAACACGAAGCTGAACACCCTGATCGGTGCGCTGATCGGTCTCGCTCTCGGCATCGGGTACGCATTCATCCGCAACACGCTCGACCGCAGGGTGCGGCATCCGCGTGACATCGAGCGCGAGACCGGGGTGTCCGTGATCGGCACTCTTCCCCTGGAGAAGTCGCTCGACGGCGAGCGCAAGGTGATCGACTTCTCGGCCGACAGCGAGCGCGACATCTCGCATCACACGATCGAGGCGATGCGCGAGCTGCGCACGAACCTGCAGTTCATCGACGTCGACAACCCGCCGCGAGTGATCGTGGTGACCAGCTCCGTGCCCGGCGACGGCAAGTCGACCGTCGCCGTGAACCTCGCCTCGAGCCTGGCAGCGGCGGGTCAGTGGGCGATCCTGATCGACTGCGACCTGCGCCGTCCCGTGATCTCCGACATCTTCGGCGTGCCGGGTGATGTCGGTCTGACCGACATCCTCGCCGGCCGCGCCGAGCTGCAGGACGTCGCCCATCGTCCGCGTGCGGACATGCCGCTCGCTGTCGTGCCGGCGGGCCGCATCCCCCCGAACCCGAGCGAGCTGCTGGGATCGAAGCGCATGCACGAGTTCATCCAGTCGCTCAGCGAGACGGCGATCGTCATTCTCGACACCCCGCCGGTTCTCCCGGTGACGGATGCTGCGGTGCTGGCGGCTTCGGCGGACGGCGTGGTCGTGGTGGCCTCGGCGGGCAAGACGACGTTCGACATGCTGAACCGTGCCGTGGAGAACATCCAGCGCACGAAGGGCCGTGTGCTCGGCATCGTGCTGAACCGGGTGCCTCGCACCGGCGCCGGTTCGGCGTACTACGGCAAGGAGTACTACGGCGCGTACGAGCGCTACGGCTCCCACACCGAGCCCACCGGCGAGCGCGGCTCGATGCCCGAGCCCGCGCCGACCCCCACGCACACCGCGCACTGACGCCTGCGCCCTTCGTCTCGCTGCGCTCGCTCAGGGCCCGGGGCCCCGCCTCCTGAGCGAGGAACGCCGCCTCCCCGCATCCTGAGCGAGGAGCGCAGCGACGAGACGAAGGACGTCAGCAGGACTCGACGACCCGCTTCTCCCGCAGCCCTTCCAGCAGCGCGACGACATCCGCCTCGATCTCCGCAGGTTCGGCGTCGAAGCCTTCGGCGACCTCGCGCA
>JAITUD010000016.1 GCA_031286555.1 Microbacterium sp.
CAGAGGCCCTACCGCACGGGCCGCGGAGGACGGATGCTGGAACAGCACGCCACGAGCACGAGAGAGGTCACGATGAACCACGACGTGATCGCCGCCCAGAGCGGCTTCGAAGAGGCGGAGGTGCGTTCATGAACGCGCCTGCCGTGTACCCGGATCTCGATGGAAAGGTCGCCGTGGTCACGGGCGGGTCCCGCGGCATCGGCGCGGCGACCGCGCTGGCCCTCGGGGCGAACGGCGCTCGGGTCGCCGTCGTGGGTCGCGATCAGGAAGCGCTGGACCGCACGGTCGCGGCGCTCGCCGAGCAGGGAACCGCTGCCCTCGGCGTACCCGCCGACTGCACGGTCGAGGCCGACCTCGCCCGGCTCGCCACCACGGTGGCAGAGCGCCTCGGTCCGCCCGACATCCTCGCCGCCTTCGCCGGAGGCAACGGCATGCCCGTGCCCACGGCGCAGGAGAACGGGCCGCACTGGCGCGAGGTGCTCGACTCCGACCTCACCTCGGTGTTCCTCACGATCTCGGCGTTCCTGCCCGGGATGCTGGAGCGCGGCAGCGGGACCATCATCACGATGTCCTCGTCGGCGGGGCGTCAGGCGGCCAAGTCCTCGGCCGCCTACGCCGCCGCGAAGGCCGGCGTCGTCGCCCTGACCCGGCACCTGGCCGGCGAGTACGGTGCGCAGGGGATCCGGATCAACAGCATCGCGCCGGCATCCGTCGAGAACGACCGGATGCGCGCCTGGACAACTGAGGAGCAGCGGCGGGAGATGGGCGCGACCTTCCCGCTCGGGCGCATCGGCCGACCCGACGACGTCGCCGCCACGGCCCTGTTCCTCGCCTCGGAGGCCTCCGGGTGGATCACGGGCGTGACGGTCGACGTCGCGGGCGGAAAGGTCATGCTCTGAGACCTGTTCCGCGGCTCAGCGGCCGGACAGGTACTCCCGATACGCGTCGACGGTGAAAGGACGCCCCAGGAAGGACTCGACCAGGTCAGCGGCATCCCTGCTGCCGCCGGGCTCGAGGATGTCGCGACGGTAGCGCGCAGCCGACTCGGGATCGAGCAGACCGGTGAAGCCGGTCAGCAGATCGCGGGCGATCACGAGGCTCCACTGGTAGGTGTAGTAGCAGGAGCCGTAGCCGGTCAGGTGCCCGAACGCGGCGTAGTGGTGCGTGCCGGGGAGCCGGGTCACCGGGGTGGACACCTCGTACCAGTGGTCGGTGGCCCCGGCCAGATCGGCCGGACGGTCGACGTGCAGGTGGTACGAGACGCGCGCATGCCCCAGCTGCGTGCGCACGAGCAGCGCACGGCCGAAGGCGTCGGCCTCGCGCATCCTCTCGACCAGCTCGGCGGGGATCGGCTCACCGGCGTCGTTCCGGGCGAAGGACTGCAGCACCTCGGCGTCCCAGACCCACTCCTCGAGCATCTGACTGGGCGCCTCGACGAAGTCCCACTCGGTGGCGACGCCCGAGAACGCGACCCACTCCTGGTCGCCACCGAGGATCTCGTGCACGAGGTGCCCGAATTCGTGGAAGAACGTCTGCACCTGGCGGTGCTCCATCAGCCCGGTCGGGAAGTTGCACACCAGCCCCGCCTCCGGCAGCACTCGTCCGCGCAGGCCGGGCGCGAGACCGAAGCAGGCCGCGTGGTTGAACTTGCCCTCGCGCGGGTGCAGGTCGAGGTGGATGCGTCCGATCCGGGTGCCGTCGCGCAGCACGTCGTAGGAGCGAACGTCCTCGTGCCAGGTCGGCACGTCGACCTGCTCGTAGACGATGCCGAACAGGCGTCCCGTGGGGGCGAGCAGGCCGTCCAGCACGCGGTCGAAGGACAGGTACGAGCGCACCTCCTGCGAGTCGACGGCGAAGCGCTCGGCGTGCATGCGGGTCAGCAGGTACAGCTGATCGGCGGCGGTCACGGCCTCGACATCCGGCTCCTCCTCGCGCAGGCGCGCGAGCAGCAGCTCGTACTCCCGAGCGGATGCTGCGGCCGAGGCCTCGTCGACCTCGTCGAGGAACGACGCGACGCGGGCGCTGGAGCCCGCCATCCTGTCCTCGGTCTCGTAGTCGGACCAGTTGCCGTAGCCGAGCAGGTCGGCGCGCTGCTGGCGCACGTCGAGCAGCTCGGCGAGCACGGCGTCGTTCTCGGGCCAGGCCAGGTCGGCGCGGGCAGCGGTCAGGGCGATGCGGGTCGCGCGATCGGTGGCGTAGCTGCTGACCGGCATCACATCGGTCGCATCGGTCGACAGCGCCACGAGCCCGTCGTCGCCCACCGGATGCTGCGCCACGAAGTCCTCCGGCAGGCCCGCGAGCCCCTCCGGTGCCACGCGGATCTCGCGGCGACCCTCGCGGATGTTGCGCGAGAAGGCCAGGCTGAGATCGCTGTCCCGTGCGGCGAGCTCCAGCGCCTTCTCGCGGGTCGCCTCGTCGCGGTCGGCACCGCCGCGGCGGAAGTCGCGCAGCAGGTGGTCGCGCACCCGTGCGGCGTTCGCGTCGAGCCCCTCGGGGTCTGTGTCGGCGAAGACCGCGGCGAGCTCGGCATCCGCCATCAGCTCCGCGCTCTTCGCCTCGCCCGCGGCGACGCGGGCCTCGGCCGCCTCGCGCACCTCACGGTCGGGATGCACCTCGCTGAACACCTCTGCCTCGGCGCGCACCCGGTGCACCTCGAGCCGGATGTCGTTCCAGATCGCCAGCGTCTCGAGCGTCGTGCGCGGGCTGCCGTCCTTGAGGACGGCGACGAGCTCATCGGCGCGCGCGAGCCTGTCGTCGGATCGGGTGCTCGCGAAGGCGAGCCAGTCGGCGGACGTGGTCGGGAAGGCGATGGGTTCGGTCACCCGCACGAGCCTACGCGCGGGCGCACGCGAGGAGGAGAACCTCGGCGAACGGGTGTCGCACGCCGCAGAGAGCTCCGTGCACGGATGCCGGAGCGTCAGAGCGCGGCTGCGGCGAGCCAGTCCGCGTCCGCGCCGCGGTAGTCCTCGTCGACGAACCGCTCCGGAACCGTGCTGAGGATGCGGTGCCAGGACTCGGCCCGCCCGAGCGCGGCGAGGCGCCATGCGGCGGGCAGTGCGGCCCGCAGCTGAGACCTCGGCGCGAGGTCGCTCCACACCTCCAGTGCGGCGTCGGCCACCGCGCGCACACGCGGGTCTGCGGCATCCGTGCCCAGCCGCCTGGCGTAACCCTCCAGCGGGATGCGCAGCGCGGCCAGCGGGGACGAGGCGACGGCGTCGCCGAAGTCGAAGAAGAGCAGCCGCCCTTCCGGTGCGAAGACGTTCGCATCGTGCAGGTCGTTGTGGTTCAGGCTCGGCGACCCGGGCGCGTCGGCAAGCTCCGCGCACCACGACGCGAAGGTGGCACGCGTGGCAGCCACCTTGTCAAGCATCGCCTTGTCGGCCGCGCTGCCGCGCCGCCGCACCGTCCGACCCACGGCCTGCAGGGCTTCCTCGAACCGTTGCGGCATGGTCGCGGCGCGCATGTCGGTGACCCCGAGCGCCAG